>CALMKG010000362.1 GCA_937867175.1 uncultured Propionibacterium sp.
CACCACCGCGTCGATCTCGGCGGATAGGTCGTCCAGGGGCAGCGCGCCGCCGATCCAGACGCCCTCGACGAGGGGGTGTGCGACGTAGGTCGACTCGCCACCCCAGCCGCGATAGTCCATGTAGTCGCACGTGGGCCAGCCGCTGCGTCCCATCGATCGGCCTCCCTGCGCGGTCAACTGTGCCAGCCGCACCAGGTCTGGCCCGTGGGCGTCACCGTCCGAGCTCCACCCGTGGACGATGGCCGACCACTGTTGTGGGACCGCGCTGGAGCCCCACCTGGCGCCGAGCAGCGCGCCGGCGATCGCGGCCACGGTGTCGGTGTCTTCACCGATGCCGATCGCGGTGGCCAGGGCGGTCTGGAGGTGCCGGCACGGGAGGTCACCGGGTACGGGGGTCTGGACGATCGCCGACCAGGCCGCCTGCAGAGCGCCCACGGCCCAGCCGTTGACACGGAAGTGCGATGCTGGGCGTGCCTCGGCCTCGGCGAGCACGGCGCGCCAATCGGTGCCCGAGCTGGCTCGCGCGCCCAGCTCCGTGAAACCGGCCCAGGTGTCGAGGTCGGGGAGGTCCCCGGTGAGCACGGCGTGGCGGATCATCAGGCACCACAGCGCCGCGGCCTCGCAGGCGATGTCCTGGTGGTGGGTGAGGGCGCTCACGGCCATCGCGGCCTCGACCAACGCTATGGGGTCGTCGAGGTGCGCCAGCGCGACTGGTGCAGTGCGCATCAGCGACCCGTTGCCGGCGCTGCGGCCGGTCCGGTCGTGGACGGCGCGCGCGGCGGCGGTCATGGCCGCGGCGGTGGCGTCGGGTCCTGCGATGCGCAGGACCCGCCCGGTCTGGATGCCGACGTCCGGGGGGTTGCCGGCGTACCAGGCCGCGAAGTTCGCGGCGATCGCGTCGAGGGCCTGCGAATCGCGCAGGTCTGCTCCGGTGGCGGCGACTGCGGCGATCGCGAGGGCCTGAGCCGTGTCGTCGGTCCACTCCCCCGGCGCGAAGCCGCCGAGTCCACCGCCGATCATCGCCGGCCAGCCGTGATAGGTCGCCGTCCCGAACTCATACCCGGCGCCGAGTGCATCGCCGACCGCGGATGCGAGGAGCACGCCACAGGCACGGTCGGTCTGGGCGGCGGTGAGCCGCTGCTGGTTCGTTTTCATCCTCAGGCCTCCTGTGCTGCCGATCGATCGTCGGCGAGGACAACGATGCGCCAGAGGTCCGTCAGTGGCCGGTTACCCGGGTCACCCCTGCCGGCGCAGGTCCTCGGGCAGGTCATCCCAGGTGACGTTGCGGGTGAGGTGGATGAGGTAGTGGCCGAGCTGCTCGTAGGACTCCAGGTCGGGACCCCAGCGTTCGGCGTTGACCTTGGCCCGGACCTTGCCCAGGGCGCTCTTGATGGCCTGGTCGTTCTGTCCCAGTGCTGCGGCGGCCGAGGCGGTGATGTTGACCGGCTTCTTGGTACCGAGCAGGAGGTACGCGAACGTAGTGGCCACCACCTGCCGTTGCTTGGGGGTCATCACGACCGCGCGCGCGGCGTATGCCGTCGGGCTGCGCGGGTGCTCGTCGATGAACGTGTCGTGCAGTTCCTCAAGGCCGGCTGCGGCGTCGGCTCCGATCACGACGCCCAGGGCGCAGTGATCGTCGAGCTCGGGAAAGGACAGCAACGCTCGTCCCTGCTGCAGCGCGACGACCGCGCCCCGGTCGAAGACGTGAGAGCCGACTTGACCGCCGTCGTCGACGCGCATCCGCGCTCGTGGGCCGACCTGGACGACCCAGCCCAGGTCGTAGGGCAGGAAGCGACAGAGCTTGTTCGGTACCCAGCGGTTCGGGATGTGTAGTGCGTATCCCTGGGTGCGACCGACTGACATCACGTCCCAGCGGGGCACGCCGAACGGCCCTCGCTTGCCGTCGGCCAGCTTCAGGGTCACTCGGGCTTGGAGCTCTTCCTCCACGCCCCGACAGTAGTGGTCAGCCGGCGGCGGACAGATGCGAAACGGGCAGCGGTTACCCGGGTCACCGGCACAATGCGGCTGACCACGGCAGCATGGCTCCATCAACAACCGGAAGGAGCCCGAGGTGGAACACGCGGATGCTCTTGGCGATGACGACCTCGTCATGCTCGTCAAGGTCGGGAAGTCGGCCGCCCTCGCTGCCGGTGACGGCGAGCTGTACGAGCTGGCCCGGAAGTGGTGGAAGGCGAACCCGGTGCAAGCCCAGCGGGCCCAGCGGGTCCTGGCGGTCGCGGACTCCCAGATCATTGCGGCTTACGTGCCCACCCGGTGGGAGACCTCCACGTCACCAGACGCCATGGGCAGGGTCGCATTCCACGGGGAGACCGCTCCCGACCACACCACCTTCGTCGGGCGGAGCGTGAAACACCTCTACCCTCAGGGAGCCTCGAACCCCGTCCGCTACACCACCGTCGCCGCGACGCTGGGCGGTGCGTCGACGACTTCGCCGGCCCCGTCGCCCGCCGACCCGAAGACCAGTGTCGACGCTGGCGACCTGTTCCTCCTGCTCAGGGTGAACCAGAGCTGGTCGGATGGCATCACCGCCGAGGAGCTCTACGAAGCCACCCGCGGGTTCTGGGTGATGTCACCAACCCGGGCCGAGCAGGTAACGAAAGTGTTCGCCGTCGCCCACGGGATCGTCCGCGAGGTCTACGAGCCACTGGGATGGGTGCCGTCGCCCCAGGCGGGAGAGGAGAACCGGATCGGGTTCGACGGCAGAGTCGCTCCCGATGCACAACAGTGGCGAGGGCTCGACGTCTCGCCCCTCTTCTCACAGGGTTCGCAGAACCCGGTCAAGTACGTCCCGTCCGGAGACTTGGACGGGATCACCGCCTTCAGCGCGACAACTGCCGTGAAGGCGCCGCCGGCGCTCTCCAAGGTCCGTGCCTTCGAGCCCGGTCTGGCCGAGCATCTCGAACCGCTGCTCAGTGCGATGGAAGGCGACCTCCTCTGGTCGATGTCTCGCGCGGCCCAGGAACTGTTCCACAGCAACACTCTCGGCTGGCTCATGTCGCAGCACCCCGTCCCGTGCGCCCCGCTGCGGGCCCTGTTCGAGGGGCCCGACCCGCTGCACCGGCTCCAGGTGTGGCGCGAGTGGCGCCACCTCGACCTGGTCGCCCAGCGCAGTGACGACAAGGCTCGCTTCGTGGTGGAGAACAAGCTGTACTCCATCCCCTACCGCGAGCAGCTCGAGAAGTACGCCGAAGTGACCCTCCCCTGGTCCCAGGGGCACGGACGCGGGGGCGCGCCCGACACCTCCTACTTCCTGCTCACCCTGATGGACCCCAACTTCGACCTCCCCGCGCCTTGGCGGCGGGTGAGCTACGAATCCCTGCTGCGGGCCCTGGAAATGGTCGACTGCGACCACCTGGGCGCCGATACGGACCTGTTCGACCGCTACCGGACCCTCATGCACCGCCTCGTGGAACTGAAGGACGCTGTCGACCCGCGCCGCGATCTCGACGGACCGTTCTCCGTCGCCGAAGCGCTGGGCGGCGACCTCGGGTTCAAGTGGTTCACTGGACCGCTACAGCGAATGCGCTTCACCGGGCTCGCCCAGGCGATCTCCGACGAATACGGGCAGCAGCTTCCCCTCGACGTCGACATCAGCAGGTCCATGGGGCTGATCACCTACACCCGCCACCTCACCGAGCACCGCAGCATCGGCTGGCAGTTCCAAGAGAACCAGCTGCGCCTGTTCGTCCTGGTCCGCGATCCCGGACTCGCGGGCAAGGGCAAGCGGCTCGCGGCGGCGCGCGCCGAGGTGGCCGAGGCCGAGTACGCCAGCTGGGTCGACTTCACCGCAGCCGAGTCCGTCCTCGGCGACCTGCTCGAGCCCAAGGCCTTCCAGCCCGGGGCCTGGCAGCGCTTCGCACCGGACTTCGTCTACCGCTACCGCAAAGTCGACCAGACCGCGACGACCGGGCAGCTCGCCGAGGCGCTCGCCGAGCTCACCGCCTACACCCAGTCCTGGAGCATGGAGCGATGACATCCGTCGCAGAGCGTCGGGCGCGTTTCGCAGCCCAGACAAGCGAGACCATCGCAAGCCAACTCGGCGACGGCTTCAAGCGCGTCCCGCCACGACGCGGCTGGACAACGCGGGCGGTGTGGTTCGAGCGGAAAGACGAACTGCTTGCTGTCGTCGGTGAGCAGGAAGGCTCAGCCACCGACACCGTCCTGGCGCACGCGCTCTCGTTGGCCCAGGGCCGGCCGCTGCGCCTGGTCCTCCCACAGCAATGGGCCTACCCCACGCGCTTCCGGCAGCCCTGGCTCACCGCCGACATTGGGATCTGGGTGCATTCCCGCGGCAAGCTTCTGCAACAGCCGCCGAAGCTGACCAAGCAGGAGAGCCGCGACGCCGCCGGTGAGTGCGAGACCTCACGGCCCTACCGCCTGGGTCCCCACGCGACCCAGTGGGTGCGTGAGCTCACCGAGTGGGCAACCGCGCACGAAGACCTGGTCGAAGCCCACCGGCGCAACCTTCGCGGCTGGTCTTGCAACGGGCAGCGGGTGCTGACGATCGAGGGCAAGCAGAAAGTGAAGATCCGAGCCGGCATCGACGCCAAGGATGCGCCGGCCACGCTCCACGAGATTGACGCTCCGCTGACCTCGACGACGTTCAAAGCGATCCAGAACGAAGTGGCCGTCGGTATCGGACAGGCGCACGGCAAGGAGTTCGGGAAGTTCGAAGAGCACCACATGCAGGGCCAGCTACGTCGCTACCCCAACGCGCTGCTGCTCGAGGAACCCCTGCTCCGCGAAGTGCCTGCATGGCGACCGGCCGGTGGTCAGACCGAACCTCGACGAGGACGTGGTTTCATCGACCTGGCCGGTATCGACGGCGCCGGCGACATCGTCGTCGTCGAGACCAAGCTCGACTCCGACGAGATGCTGATCCTCCAAGGCCTCGACTACTGGGTCTGGGCAACACGCGAAGACAACGCCACCTGGCTCCGTGACCGCCTCTACGCCAGCCCGACCGCCGCGACCAACCTGCTGTTCGCGATCGGCGGCAAGGACGGCAAAGCACCGAAGATCGGGAAGTACGAGCGGTCCCACCTCGAGGTCCTCGCCCCCGAGATCCCCTGGCGCATCGCGAAGATCAGCCAATGGAACGGCGCCAACGTTCCCCAGGTCCAGATGCTGCCGCCCTCCACCCCTCCTCAGCCCGACTGACCTGCTCGGCGGCGCAAGTTTCGCCGTCCTGCATCGGCCGGCTCCCAAAGACCGCAAGGACCCGGACGCGCGCGGGCGACCAAGTGTCGGAGCAGCCTGCTATCAAGGGGCGCATGAGTGGCGTCCTCGCGTGGCACTCCCCGTGGCTGGCGAGCCTGGGCACGCCGCCGTCTCGCCCGTCGAGCCGTGAGGAGTCGATCCAGCAGGTCCTGGCCCGCCTGCTCGTGGGGCACTCCCCTTCTGACTTCCTGCCCTACTCCCCGACACCGGCAGGTGAACGCCTGGCCCGGGCGGTGTGGGAGACGGCGTTCGGTGACCCACCCGAGCGGGTGGACTGGGTGACCAGCGAGTACTCGTTGCCGGTGCCTCATGAGTGGCGTGCCGAGATCAACCTGAGTTATCGGTGCCCGGACTTCGCATTCGGGGCTGCGAACCGGATCCTGCTGCTGGAACTGAAAACCGAATGGGGCAGCTACAAGCGGGCGCAAGTCTTCGACTTCCTGCGTCTGGCCCGACGACTGCACCCGGATGCGTCCATCGACCTGGTGCTGCTGGAGGAGCGATTGCGCGGTGCGGCGTTCGAGACCGATGCCCGGCAGCGATACACGGAGATGACTTGGGCCCAGATCGCGGACCTCATGCGACATGAGATGGGTGGGAACGAAACGGCGTCGCGCCTGTGCGCGTTCCTGGACGCGTCGCTGGCCGGCGCCGTCGCCCCAGCCTCTTCGCACGCAACCGACGATGCGGCAGTGCCAGCGGCAGCGTCGTCCGCGAGTGTGCCGTCGGCGACGGCACGCGAGCGGGGAGAGCCATCGAGGCCCGGGGGCGGCTTGCCGCCGTTGGTTGACCGGATCGCGACGGCGATCGACCAGGCCCTCCACATCGCGCCGGCGCTTGCCGTGGAGACGGAGCCCGGGAACGCGGAGCGCGGCGTCACCGAACCGGTCGCGTCCCAAGAGG
>CALMKG010000363.1 GCA_937867175.1 uncultured Propionibacterium sp.
GGCCGCCTTCATCTGCGCCTCGGTGCGGGCGACCGACTTGGGGCCCTGCGCGCGACTTGCGAGGAAGGTCGGCGCGACACCCGGGAACATGGCGTAGGTGAGCACGTCCTCCTCGGAGCCGTCGTAACCGGGCAACGCGGAGGCCTGGCTGACCAACTGGTCCCATTCGGGGGCCAGCAGGTCGGCGGGCCGCTGGGTGATCGGCTCCTTCTTTGCCTGCGCGGCCGCCTTCTCGATGATCTCGGCATTGCGCTCGGCCGGCGAGGCACCGTAGTAGCCCAGCATCATGTCGGCGAACTCGCCAGTCATGACCTTGTAGTCACCCATCAGGACGTTGAAGACGGCCTGGCTGCCCACGATCTGGGAGGACGGGGTGACCAGCGGCGGGTAACCGGCATCCTTGCGGCAAACCGGAACCATCTTCATCACGTCGTCGATGCGGTCCTCGGCGCCCTGCGCGCGCAACTGCGACTCCATGTTCGACAGCATGCCGCCGGGGATCTGCGACTTGAAGATGTTGGTGTTGACCAGGGTCTTCGACTCGAACTCCGCATACTTCGGGCGGATCTTCTTGAAGTGGTCACGCACCTTGAGGACGCGGTCGAGGTCGACCGACGTGGTGTAGCCGGTGCCTTCGAGCATCTCGATGACCGACTCGGTCGGGTTGTGTCCGGGCCCGAGCGACATGGAACTGACCGAGGCGTCCACCACGTCGGCGCCGGCCTCGATGGCCTTCATCAGTGAGACCTGGGTCACGCCGGTGGTGGAGTGGCAATGCACGTTGATCTGGACGTCGCCGTAGGCGTCCTTGATGCCCTTGACAATGTCGTAGGCCGGCTGCGGCTTGAGCAGGGCCGCCATGTCCTTGAGCGCGATGGAGTCGGCGCCCATGTCGAGCAGTTGCCCGGCGAGTTTCACGTAGCCCTCGGTGTCGTGCACCGGCGAGATCGTGTAGCAGATGGTGCCTTGGGCGTGCTTGCCGGTCTTCTTGACCGCAGCCATCGCGTGCGCCATGTTGCGAGGATCGTTCATCGCATCGAAGACACGGAAGACATCCATGCCGTTCTCGGCGGACTTGTCCACGAACCGGTCGACGACCTCGTCGTTGTAGTGGCGGTAGCCGAGCAGGTTCTGGCCACGAAGCAGCATCTGCAAACGGGAGCTCGGGAGCAGCTCGCGGAAGGTCCGCAGGCGCACCCACGGGTCTTCGTTGAGGAATCGGATACAGCTGTCGTAAGTCGCTCCGCCCCAGCATTCGACCGACCAGTAGCCGGCGGCGTCGATGTCGGCGCACGCATCGACCATGTCCTCAAGGGCCATGCGAGTGGCCATCAGGCTCTGATGACCGTCACGCAGCACCAGTTCGGTGATACCAACTTCGCGGGGTTCGGAGACCTCTATTTGTCGCGGACTCATGGGGCAATACTGTCATGGTCCTCTGGGCTCGTCGCCATCGGGGACCGATTACCGCAGACTGTTTGGCGGACGTGGCAGTGGCCGGGGACGATACTGTCTAGGTGCGGAACAAGCAGCCCTCGACAGGACGGTGGGATCGGCAATGTGCGGCTTGATGGCGTTCATCTCGACACGAGGCCTCAGTGACCAGCAGGTCCAGCAGGTCACCGAAGGCATGACCTGCGCGCGGCACCGCGGCCCCGACGACACCGCCGTCTGGCACGACGACCGGGTCGCGCTGGGATTCAACCGGCTCAGCATCATCGACATCGAGGGCTCCAGCCAGCCGCTGCGTTGGGGACCACCGGAGAACCCCGAGCGCTACGCGATGGTCTTCAACGGCGAGATCTACAACTTCGTCGAACTGCGGGCTGGGTTGATCAGCGATGATCATGCGGCCTTCCGCACCTCGGGCGACGGCGAGGTGATCGTCGCCGGTTACCACCACCACGGTCCCGACTGGGTTCGCCAACTGCGCGGCATGTTCGCGTTCGTGATCTGGGACACCGAAACCAAGCAGGTCTTCGGAGCCCGGGACTGGTTCGGCATCAAGCCGCTCTACTACGCCCAAACCCCCGACGGCTTCGGGTTCGCGTCCGAAGCCAAGAGCCTGCGCGCGTTCACCGGCCCGGCCCGAGCCGACGCCAAGGCGCTGGAGCACTACCTGGTCTTGCAGTATGTGCCAGAGCCGGAGTCCGCGGACGCCAACCTGCGCCGCATCGAGTCCGGGACCACGTTCACGGTGCGCGAAGGGGTGCTCAGCACCCAGCGCTATTTCCGGCCACGGTTCGCCGCCAGCCCGGCCAAGGGGCCTGGCGCCGCCCAAGAGTTGTACGACCGAATCCTCGAGGTGCTGGACGATTCGGTCGGCAAACACATGCGCGCCGACGTGACGGTCGGGTCGTTCCTGTCGGGCGGCATCGACTCGACGGCGATTGCCGCGCTGGCCAAGAAATACAACCCGAACCTGCTCACCTTCACCACCGGCTTCGAACGTGAGGGCTATTCCGAGGTGGACGTGGCAGCCGAATCCGCCGCGGCGATCGGCGTCCAACATTTCGTGAAGACCGTCAGCGAGCAGGAACTGTGCGAGACGCTGCCATTGATCGTGTGGTACCTGGACGACCCGGTCGCCGACCCCGCGCTGGTGCCGCTGTACTTCGTCGCCCGCGAGGCCCGCAAGCACGTCAAGGTAGTGCTGTCGGGCGAAGGTGCCGACGAACTGTTCGGTGGCTACAACATTTACCGTGAGCCACTGAGCCTGCGCCCGATAACCATGCTGCCGAATCCGCTGCGCAAGGGGCTGGCAGCGGTGAGCCGGGCCCTGCCCCAAGGCATGCGCGGCAAGAGCCTGCTGGAACGTGGCTCGATGGATCTGGAACAGCGCTACTACGGCAACGCCCGCAACTTCCGGCCCGAGCAGGTGGCCAAGGTGCTGCGCGGCGGGTCGGAAGGTACGATCCGCGAAGTCACCGATCCGATCTACCAGGTCTCCCAGGGCTGGGACCCGGTCGCCCGGATGCAGCACATCGACCTGTTCACCTGGCTGCGCGGCGACATCTTGGTCAAGGCCGACCGGGTGACGATGGCGAATTCGCTGGAGTTGCGTGTCCCCTTCCTCGACAAGGAGGTCTTCGAGGTCGCCCGGCACATTCCGATCGACCAGAAGATCACCCGCAACCAATCGAAGGTGGCCTTGCGCAAGGCCTTGGAGCAGGTGGTGCCGGCTCACGTGTTGAACCGCAAGAAGCTGGGCTTCCCGGTGCCGATCCGGATCTACCTGCGCGACGACTACGGCTACGAGTGGGCCCGTGAGATCATCACCAAGGCCCAGACCACCGATCTCATCGACCCGACCGCAGCGTTGGAACTGCTTGACGAGCACCGTCGTGGTGAGGCCGACAACTCCCGTCAGGTGTGGACGCTGCTGGTCTTCATGCTGTGGCACGACATCTTCGTCACCGGTCGCATCGTGCCGGACGTGCCGCACCCCGAGTATCCGGTCAAGCTCTGAAGCCGCGGCGGTCGTCGGAATCCGGGCTGGTCAGCGTCGGCCGGTTACGCCGGTCGCACTAGTCTGGTTCGTGGAAAGAGGAAGGTTTCATCATGCCCAAGCTGCGTTCCCGCACCACGATCGATGGCCGCAACATGGCCGGCGCCCGGGCCCTGTGGCGTGCCACCGGTCTCACCAACGATGACTTCGGCAAACCGATCGTCGCGATCGCCAACAGCTTCACCCAGTTCGTACCCGGCCACGTCGGACTGCGCGACGTCGGCGAGGTGGTCGCCGAATCAGTCAAGGCCGCCGGCGGCGTCGCACGCGAATTCCACACCATCGCCATCGACGACGGCATCGCAATGGGCCACGACGGCATGCTCTACTCGCTGCCCAGCCGCGAGGTCATCGCAGACTCGGTCGAGTACATGGTGAACGCGCACAAGGCGGACGCGCTGGTCTGCATCAGCAACTGCGACAAGATCACTCCCGGCATGATGTTGGCCGCGCTGCGGCTGAACATCCCCACGGTCTTCGTCTCCGGCGGCGCGATGGAGGCCGGGCGTCCGGTCGCCAAGGACGACGGCTCGTCCACGGCCAGGCTCGACTTGATCGATGCCATGACTGCGGCCGCCGACTCGAACATCTCCGACGACGAACTGTTGCGGATGGAATCGGCCGCCTGCCCGACCTGCGGCTCGTGCTCCGGAATGTTCACCGCGAACTCGATGAACTGCCTGACCGAGGCCATCGGACTGGCGCTACCCGGCAACGGCACCACGCTGGCCACCCACGCCTTCCGGCGCGGACTCTTCCAGGACGCCGGCCGCCAGGTGGTCGCCTTGGCCCGCCGCTGGTACGACGACGAGGATGACTCGGTCCTGCCGCTGTCGATCGCAACCAAGGGCGCCTTCACCAACGCCATGGTGATGGACATCGCGATGGGCGGTTCCACCAACACGATCCTGCATCTGCTGGCGGCCGCGCAGGAAGCGAATGTCGACTTCACCCAGGACGACATCGATGCGCTGAGCCGCCGGGTGCCCTGCATCTGCAAGGTGGCCCCGAACACCAAGAACTACTTCATGGAGGACGTCCACCGTGCTGGCGGCATCCCCGCGATCCTCGGGGAACTGAACCGGGGCGGACTGTTGGACCCCGAAGTGCATTCAGTTCACCATGACTCGCTGCAGTCCTTCCTGGACGACTGGGACATTCGGGGCGGCAAGGCACTGGACGCCGCTGACCGGCTCTTCCACGCTGCCCCGGGCGGCGTGCGAACCACCGAGATGTTCTCAACCGAAGCGTTGTGGGACTCATTGGACACCGACCAGGAGTCGGGCTGCATCCGTAGCGTCGAACATGCGTACACCGTGGACGGCGGACTGGCGATCCTGCGGGGCAACCTCGCGGCCGACGGCTGCGTGGTGAAGACCGCCGGCGTCCCAGAAGATCAGTGGGTCTTCCGCGGCCCCGCCAAGGTCACCGAATCGCAGGAGGAGGCGGTCGAGGCGATCCTCGGCGGCCGGATCATCGCCGGCGATGTGGTGGTCGTCCGCTACGAGGGCCCGCGCGGAGGCCCCGGGATGCAAGAGATGCTCTACCCGACCAGCTACCTGAAAGCCGTCGGGCTCGGCCCGCAGTGCGCGCTGATCACCGACGGCCGGTTCTCCGGCGGCTCGTCGGGCCTGTCGATCGGCCACGTCAGCCCGGAGGCGGCGGCCGGCGGGGCCATCGGGTTGATCCAGGACGGCGACATGGTCTCGATCAGCATCCCGGAGCGCAGCATCCACCTCGAGGTACCAGCCGATGAGCTGGACCGCCGGCGCGCCGAGCGGGACGAGCGGGGCTGGCGACCGGCGAATCGTGACCGGCCGGTCGGCAATGCGCTGAAGATCTTCGCGTCCTTGGCGCAGAGCGCCGACAAGGGCGCGGCCCGGACTCGCCTGGATTGAGCCCTGCGTCCGGCACCCAAACGTATTGCGACCGTTTTGCCCGCGACCTGGCGGGCAAAACGGTCGCAATGTGAGTGGCGGTCGGTCAGGCGCTGTGGGTGCCCACCGAGCCGAGCCGCTGGCAGGCCTCGACGACGCGAGCGGCCATGGCTGCCTCGGCTGCCTTGCCCCAGACGCGCGGGTCGTACAGCTTCTTGTTGCCGACCTCGCCGTCGACCTTGAGCACGCCGTCGTAGTTGCGCAGCATGTGGTCGGCCACCTTGCGGGTGAACGCGTACTGGGTGTCGGTGTCGATGTTCATCTTGACCACGCCGAAGCTGACGGCATCTGCGATCTCTTGCGAAGTCGAACCCGAGCCACCGTGGAAGACCAGGTTGAACGGCTTGTCGACACCGTACTTGGCGCCGCAGGCGTCCTGGATCTCCTTGAGCACCCCTGGGCGCAGCTGCACATTGCCCGGCTTGTACACTCCGTGCACGTTGCCGAAGGTGAGCGCGGTGATGTACGCGCCCTTCTCGCCCAGGCCCAGCACCTCGAGGGTGCGCATGCCGTCCTCGATCGTGGAGTACAGCTTGTCGTTGATCTCGCCGACGACCCCGTCCTCCTCGCCGCCGACGGCGCCGACCTCGATCTCAAGGATCTGCTTGGCCTTCGAGGTGCGGGTCAGCAGTTCCTCGGCGATCTGCAGGTTCTCTTCGACCGGGACCGCGGAGCCGTCCCACATGTGCGAGTTGAAAAGCGGATCCTCGCCGCGGTCGACACGCGCCTGCGAGATCGCGATCAAGGGGTTGACGTACTTGTCGAGCTTCTCCTTCTGGCAATGATCGGTGTGCAGCGCGATGTTGACCGGATAGTGCTTGGCCACCACGCGCGCGAACTCAGCAAGAGCAACTGCTCCGGTGACCATGTCCTTGACCGACGCACCGGACGCGTACTCAGCGCCGCCGGTCGAAACCTGGATAATGCCGTCGGAACCTGCTTCGGCGAAGCCTTGGATTGCGGCGATCAGGGTCTGAGAAGAGGTGATGTTGATGGCTGGGTAGGCGTAGCCGCCCGCCTTCGCCTTCGCGTACATCTCCTGGTAGACCTCGGGGCTTGCGATTGGCATTTTCACTTCTTTCTTTGTCGAACCTTGGCCCGCGTCACGAATCGCCTTCGCCATCAATGCCGGGCCCCACCATTGTGTCAGACCTACTGAACTGACGGATGACAAGTCACCAGATCTCGTCGACAGCGCTGAGATCGAGCCCGAATCGTCCGAGCGAAAATGCCCGCAAGGCGGAGTCGATCACGCTGGGCGCCGCGTCCAACACGATGATCGCCACCGACCACGTCCGGTCACTGCCCCACGCGAACTCGATCCGTGGACCCGGATTGAAGAACTTGTTGCGTCCCTTGATCAGCCGCACGTCCGGCCAGCCCACCCGCTCCCCCTCCGGAACCGTCGAGAGCACTAGGCCGTCGTTGTCTATCTGGAAGGCGGGACCGAGCGGCACCTGGCTAGTCGTCTTGCGAGCTCGGCGGAGTTTGACGATGGTGATGAGCACCCTCAGCAACGACCACGCCACTGAGAAGATCAACAACCAGAACAGCAGAGAGTACAACTCGGGGGAGAAGATGAGCCACCAAACCACGCTGATCGCCAAGCTGATCGCGACCCCCAGCCACTGCCGGAAGAGCAGCGAGCGGAACCTGGCCGCCCGCTGCGCCATGGCCACCGGCGAGTAGCTGACCATCATGCCCCCGGCCATGGGCTCGGACTCCCCCGGCAGAATCTGCACCGTGGATCCCTGAACCTCACCGAAGCCGCTCACCGGCAGGCCCGCCCGATCATCAGTAGAAGAGTTCGGTGTTGACGACATTGCGCAACCTGCGGCCATCGATGAAAGCCCGCACGTTGTCGATGAACAAGTCGGCGATCCGGGCGTCCTCCTTCTCGGAGTTGGCGGCGGTGTGCGGGGCGACCAGCACGTTGGGCAGGTCCCACAGCGGGCTGTCGGCCGGCAGCGGCTCCACTGTGGTCACGTCCAGCGCAGCGAAACCGATCTGTCCGGACGTCGCCAACTCGATCAGGGCGTCCTCGTCGATGCAGACCCCGCGCCCGACGCTGGCGATGATCGCACCCGGCTTGAGCGCCTCAAGCACCGCCCGACTGATCAGGCCCTCGGTGCCGACCGCTCCGGGCAGCGCGTTGACCAGGGCATCGGCCCCTTGGGCGGCCTCGACGATCTGGTCGGAGGTGTACAGCTTCTCGACGGCGTCGACCTGCTTGATCGACCTGTTGACGCCAATCACGGTGGCGCCCAGGCCGGCGAAGCACCTGGCGCACTCCTGACCGATGCTGCCCATGCCGACGACCACCACGGTCATGTCGGCGACATGCCTCATCATCCACCGCTCCTCGGACCAGTGGTGGGCCGCCTTGTGCGCGAGGAGCCGAGGCAGGTCTTTGGCGCCGGCCAGGACGCCGAAGAGCGCGAACTCGGCCAGCGGAACGGCGTGCACACCAGCGGAGGTGGTGAAGGTCACGCGCTGCAGCTCTTCCGGGGAAAGGTCGGCCGCCCTGACCTGGGCGCCACCACCGGCAGCCATGGTCTGCACCCACCTCAGCTTGGGGTTCGCGCGCACCGTGCGCTGCAGTGCGGCCGGCTTGGTGTCGGGGATGCCATAGAGCACCTCGGCGCTGTCAACCAATTCGTCGAAACGCCGCTGTTGTTCGGGGGTGCGCCGGAAGGCCGGGTCGCCCTCGTGGTCGCTCGGCCACCTCATCGGGGGGAGCAAATCGGGTTCGATCACCAGGTCGATCCGTGGCTCGGCCGAGCGGATCCGCTCGACGTATTCAGCCGGAAGCGGTTTGGCGACGACGACACGCAATTGATCCATCTGGGTCCTCCAGTGTGCAGATGAGGCCATTCAATCAGGTCTGGTCGATATCGTCACAGCTCGCCATCAGGCCCGCGACCGACATGGGCTCGATGATCGTGTGACAAGCCCTTTGGCTAGTGTGTTCCCGTTGGATTCCGATCCGGGGGATGATGATGATGAACGAACGGGGTTCCCACGCGCACATGCCGGTGGCCCTGGTGCGAGTGGGCGCGACCGACCGCTATCTCTTCGCTGGGCAGACGCTGCGCATCGGGCGAGATCCGCACAGCGACCTGGTTGCCGACGACCCCCGCGTTTCACGTAGCCACGCGTCCATCCAGAGCGACCCGCGAGGACAAGTCGTGCTCAGCGACCTGGGCAGCGTCAATGGCACCTATGCTGCGGGCAGTCGGGTGGACAACCGATACCTGGCCGGCGACGAGACCTTCTGCCTGGGCTCGCTCGATGGCCCGCCGGTGAGCGTCTGGTTGAACGGCGCACGGCCGCAGACGCCCCTGGTCGACCCCGCCGGCCCGCCGATCGACGCACACACGGTGATGGTTCCCATGGAACACACGCGGCGGGGCCTCGACATCACCGTCGGACGCGCACCAGACAACACCGTCGTCCTGGACGATCCGCTGGTCTCGCGCTACCACACCAGGCTGGTTCCGGTGCCGGGAGGCTACCAGATCCACGATCTGCACAGCCTGAACGGGATCCAGCTCAACGGCAGGCCCGCCCCGACAGGCGCCATCTTCAGCACCGGCGACCGCCTCACCATTGGGCGCACCAACCTGCAAATCTCCAACGGAGAGATAGTCGCGGTCGTCGAGCATGGGCCCGCACTGATCGCGAGCGACCTCACCTTCGCGCTGAAGAACGGCAAGCAGTTGCTGTGCGACGTGAGCTTCGCAGTCCCGGTCGGGAGCCTGACTGCGGTGATCGGGCCGTCCGGGGCAGGCAAGTCGACCCTGCTGAGAGCCCTCACCGGATCACAGCCGGCCACCCGCGGTCAAGTCATCTACCAAGGGCTCGACCTCTACCGCAACTTCGCCAGCCTGCGTCAGCTGATCGGCGTGGTTCCCCAAGACGATGTGGTGCACCGGCAGCTCACCGTGCGCCAGGCCCTCGACTACGCCGCCGAGTTGCGGCTCCCGAAGGACTACGACCGGCCGGCCCGCGACCGGGAGGTCGATCGGGTCATCGGCGATCTGGGGCTGCTGGATCATCAGCAGACCACCATCGCAAGGTTGTCGGGCGGCCAGCGCAAACGAACCTCGGTGGCCATGGAACTGCTCACCCAGCCGCGCCTGCTGTTGCTGGACGAGCCGACCTCCGGGCTCGACCCTGGCCTGGATCTCGACGTCATGAAGCTGTTGCGCTCGCAAGCGGATGGGGGTCGGACGGTCCTGGTGGTCACCCACAGCACCGACAACCTCGCCCTTTGCGACCAAGTGCTGATCCTCGCCCCGGGCGGCCTGGTCGCCTACTTCGGGGCGCCCGAGGACGTCCTGACGCACTTCGGGTGCGAACGCTACGCCGAGGTCTTCAAACAGCTGACCGAGAACCCGCGAGTGCATGCCGACCGCTGGGCGAGCGGCCACCAAGCGTCCCCGCCCAACCCGTCGGCGCAACTGGCACAACCGGTCGTCGACGCTGCGACTCCCAGCCTGCGCCGGTCCCGGCAGTGGAGCACGCTGATCCGCCGGCAACTGCGGATCATCGCCGCCGACCGCTCCTATGCCCTGTCGACGTTGCTGCTTCCGCTGGTCATCGCGGCCATGACCTTGGTCATCCCCGGTGACACAGGGTTCGGCCAACCACCTCGCGACGGGCTGGGGGAACCATCACAACTGCTGGTTATCATCACCGTCGGAGCGGCCTTCATGGGGATGTCGGCCAGCATCCGCGAACTCATCGGCGAACGCGCCATCTTCCTTCGCGAACGAACGGTCGGATTGTCTCCGGCGATCTACCTGTCGGCGAAGGTCTGCGTCCTGTTCGCGACGACGCTGGCCCAGAGTGCCTTGTTGATCACCGTGGTGCGGCTGCGCAAACCGGGCCCGGAGGGGGCGGTCTGGGCGTCCGATGGCACCCTCGAGCTGTGGCTGGCAGCCTTCGGAACCGCATTCGTATCGGCGTTGCTGGGGCTGTTGCTGTCGGCCATCGTGAGTACCGGCGAGCAGACCATGCCCGCGCTGGTGGTCACGGTGATGGCGCAGTTGGTCTTCTGCGGCGGCCTGGTGACCATCACCGACCGCGGTGCGCTTGAGGTAGTCGCGGCCATCTCGCCAAGCAGATGGGGGTTCGCCATGTCCGCCTCGACAGTCGACCTGACGGCGCTCAACCCGAGCGTGGCGCAGGACTCGCTCTGGCAGCACAGCACCTCCGCCTGGCTGACTTCGGCGGGTGCCCTGGTCGGCATCGGTCTGGTCTGCGTCGGACTGACTGCGATCAAGCTCTTCCGACAGACCTCCAAGACCTGAGCCGCCGCGTGCACCAGCCAGAAATACCCGGGCAAGCCGACAATGGGCGTCGAAGAATCGTCACGGCCGCGCTAGTGACGGTCTTGGTCGTCGGCACCTTGCTGGTCGGGGTGCTCTTCTTCGGGGGACGAGGCCGGCAGCCTTGGAACGCCCTCGGCGTCCACCCGACGCCGGCGCCTGCGACCACATCGGCCCTCGAGGGGTCACCGGCCGCCCAATCCGACAACGAGTCCGTGACCGCCGAACAGCGCCGCTCCCCATCCGGTCAAGCAACCCGGGCAATCGGGGCGGCCTGCGACGGCACCCCGCTGGCCGCGCCCGCCGCATCAGATCTGGCTGCGGTGGTCACTGAGGTGGCTCGCCAACATGGCGCCACCGTCACGGTGTCCTGGCTCGATCCGGCCCAAGGCATCGTGACCGTCGGGGAGCTGACGAACTTGCCCGCTTGGTCCACTGCCAAGGTGCCGCTGGCGCTGGCGGTGATCGCCAACGGCGACGGCGAGGCCTTGCGACCGACGATCTTGGCAGCGTTGAGCTCGTCCAGCAACGAGGCGGCCGACACGCTGTGGCAATCGCTGGGGCCGGACGACCAGATCCGATCGCAGGCGGTCACGGCATTGTTCCGGCAAGCGGGCGACCAGGTGACCACGGTACCGGCCCAGCAACTACTCCCGCCCTACAGCGTCTTCGGGCAGACGCAGTGGTCGACTGCCGCCCAACTGGAGTTCCTGCAGACGATGCCCTGCCTGACGGGGGCGGGCCAGGTCATGGCAGACATGGCCGCGGTGGTCGCAGCGCAGCGCTGGGGGCTCGGAACCAAGGACAACGCAATCTTCAAGGGAGGCTGGGGGCCAAGCGCGGGAGGCGGCCAAATGGTGCGCCAGTTCGGTTGGTACACAGATCACGACGGCGTGGCCGTGCCGGTCGCGATCGCAATCCAGTCCAACTCCTTCGACGCAGGTGTCGCAGTAATGAACGACTTGGCGACCGCCCTCGGCTGAGCGCAACTGGTGGCGGGGACGCCCGTCACCGTCATCACCGGTCACTGCCGGACGTACACGACGGCGTTCGTCCCTCCTGTGCACTGGACGACGCTCGCGGTTAGGGTCGTGCAGGTC
Source organism: uncultured Propionibacterium sp. (assembly GCA_937867175.1). Lineage (GTDB taxonomy): Bacteria > Actinomycetota > Actinomycetes > Propionibacteriales > Propionibacteriaceae > Brooklawnia. The sequence goes on from CALMKG010000363.1 coordinate 11,879, forward strand.
ATGTCGTACCACTGCTGGGTGACGGGGCTGTAGGCCTGTACGACCCCCACACCCGCCGCATAGTAGGCATCGGCAACGCTGGCTGCGAAGGAGCAACTGGTCGCGTCGTTCACCGCCAGGTACGAGTTGCACAGTGAGGTGCCGGCCGGAGGCCACGCCGCCGCACTGGTCGGGGACACAGTCGTCTCCCTGGGTCTCGGGGCGGTAACGGTGACGACACTGGGTTCGGACGCCGATGTCGGTTCCGCCGTCGGCGGCGCAGCGGTGGTCTCACCGGCAAGCGTGGGTTGCCCAGCGGGGGTGTCATCGCGCAGGGCACCCGCCCCGTAGACCACCGCCGCGACGATCGCCACGGCCGATCCGGCAACAACCCAAGGCAGCACGGAAGGTCTCCGCTTCCGGTCGCCCGGCTGCGGCGGGGTTGCGTAGTCGCCGACCGGTATGGCGTTCGGCGGCACTGCGCCGTAGCCCATCGGAGGGGGTATCGGTGCGCCGCGGAATGAGGGCTGGCCCTGGTAGCCAGGCGCCGGGGTCGGACCGTAAGCCGCCGGATAGCCCCCAGGCCCGGGCAAACCGTTCGAAGCCCCCCAGACCGGGGTCGGCTGTTGGGGAGCCAACACCTGCGTCGCAGCGAACCCACCGACCCCACCAACCCAGGTCGACAGACCAGGATCCACAGCCACCGGAG
>CALMKG010000364.1 GCA_937867175.1 uncultured Propionibacterium sp.
CGGTACCCGACCTCGAGGGCGCGGGTGACCGCTTGGATGGCCACCTCCCCGTTCAGTGCCCAGGTGCCGAAACCGATCTGGGGGATGTGCTGACCATCGGATAGCCGGAGCTGCGGAATCTGGGTCACTTCTCGTCCTTTCGCCGTCTTCTACCACGGTACTGACGTGTTCTGGCCTACCCACCCCTCGTGAGAGAATGATCGGCATGTCTTCTCTGCCGTCCCAGTTGTCGCAGCGGATCGAGGCGGTCGCCGGTGTCGATCCCGAACTGCGTCCGGCCACCAAACCGCAGTTCGGGCACTTCCAGTCGAACGTCGCCCTGCGTCTGGCCAAGCTGGAGGGTGCCAAACCCCGAGACGTCGCCCAGCGAATCGTCGGGCAGTTGCAGTTGGACGATCTGTGCGAGACCCCCGAGGTGGCCGGGCCGGGCTTCATCAACTTCCGGATCCGTGCCGATGTGTTGGCTGCGACGGTCACCGCCCAGCTCGCCGATCCGCGTGCGGGCATCGCCGCGGTTGCCGAACCGCAGCGCGTGGTCATCGACTACTCCTCGCCCAACGTGGCCAAGCAGATGCATGTCGGCCACCTACGTTCGACGATCATCGGCGACTGCTTCAACCGGGTGCTGAGCGCGCTGGGCCACCAGGTGATCGCGCAGAATCACATCGGCGACTGGGGACGCCAGTTCGGCATGCTGATCGAACAGGTTGACGACGAGGGACTCGACCTGGCGTCCCTCGACCTGGCCGGTGCCGAAGAACTGTACCGGCGGGCCAACGCCCATCTGGAGGCCGACGAGTCGTTCGCGGCGCGTTCGCGCGAGCGTGTGGTCAAACTGCAGTCCGGTGACCCGGCCACCCGCCAGGCGTGGCAGCGGCTGATCGAGATCTCGCTGACCGGGTTCAACCGCACCTATGCCCGGATGAACGTCAAGCTGACCGACGCCGATGTGGCCGGGGAGTCCAGCTACAACGAGTTGCTGGCCCCGCTCGCCGACGACCTGGCGTCCCGCGGGATCGCCAAGATGGACGACGGGGCACTGGTGGTCTTCGTCGAGGGCTTCGACGCGCCGGCGATCATCCGCAACTCCGCCGGCGGCTACGGCTACGACGTCACCGACGTTGCCGCGATCCGCTACCGGGTGGACGAACTGGGCGCCCGACGGATCATCTACGTCACCGACGCCCGCCAACACCACCATTTCGAGTTGGCCTTCGCGGTCGCCCGGATGGCCGGCTACCTGCCTGATGACGTGGTGGCCGAGCATGTCGGTTTCGGCATGGTGCTCGGCCCGGGCGGGACGCCGATCAAGACCAGGGAGGGCGGCACCGTCACCCTCGACTCGCTGCTGGACGCCGCAGAGGAGCACGCTGTCCCCGAGATCGCGCTGGCGGCGATCAAGTACGCCGACCTGTCGAACAGCTTGCAGAAAGATTACGTCTTCGACGCCGAACGGATGACCCAGACCACCGGCGACACCGGCCCCTACCTGCAGTACGCGCACTCCCGCTGCGCCGGGATCCTGCGCGAGGCCGCTGCCCGGGGGCTCGGCCACGCCGGCATCACCGAACTGGCCGAACCGGCCGAGCAGCAGTTGGCGTTGTGGCTGACCCGCTTCGGCGAGACCGTCCAGGTGGTCGCCGACGACCTCACCCCGCACAAGTTGTGCACCTACCTGTTCGAGCTGGCGACGTTGTTCTCCACCTTCTACGAGCAGTGCCCCGTGCTCAAGAGCGCCGGGCAGGTGCGGGCGTCCCGGCTGGCGCTGGTGGCGGCGACCAAGCAGGTGCTGGCGAGCGGGCTCGGCCTGCTCGGCATCGTGGCGCCGGAGCGGATGTAGGCGTCAGCGAGCCGGTTGTTCGGCAAGCAAACGCGGGGGAGCTGCGGTTGAATGGCGTACCACCACGTCCTTCAACACATTCGTGAGGTGACCACCATGCAGACCCGCCACATTCGATTCGGGGCAGCGTACTACGACGAGTACATGCCCCAAGAACGTCTGGCCACGGACGTGGCGATGATCGCGGCGGCGGGCATGAACACGGTGCGCATCGCAGAATCGACCTGGTCGACCTGCGAGCCGCAGCCGGGGGTGTTCGACTTCAGCCATGTCGACCGCGTCATTGATGCCATGGAGGTGGCAGGCCTCCAGGTGATCATCGGCACCCCCACCTACGCGGTGCCGACCTGGCTCGTCCAGTCCCATCCGGAGGTGCTGGCCACCACGTCGCAGGGGTCGGGCCGCTATGGTGCCCGGCAGATAATGAACATCACCGCACCCGCGTACCTCTGGCATGCCGAACGCGTCATCAGGAGACTCCTGGAGCGCACCGCGCAGCGCGAAGCGGTGATCGGCTTCCAGGTCGACAATGAGACGAAGTACTACGACACCGCCTCCCCGGATGTGCAGCGCCGATTCGTCAAGCATCTGCGCGAACTGTTCGACGACGACCTGGACGCAATGAACCGCGCCTACGGGCTCGATTACTGGTCGAACCGGATCAACGCCTGGGAGGACTTCCCCGACGTGCGGGGAACCATCAACGGCTCGCTCGCCGCTGCCTGGGACCGGTTCCGGCGCGGACTGGTGACGGAATTCCTGGCGTGGCAGTCTGAGCTGGTCCGGGAGTATGCGCGTGATGATCAGTTCGTCACCCACAATCTCGACTTCGACTGGGGGCCGGGCTGGTCCTACGGGTTGCAGCCAGCCGTCGACCATTTTGCCGTCGCCCAGACCCTTGATGTCGCTGGCGTCGACATCTATCACCCCACGCAGGACGAGTTGACTGGCAAGGAGATCGCCTTCGGTGGCGATCTGGCCCGCTCGGTCAAGGGTGGCGCCAACTATCTGGTCCTGGAGACCCAGGCGCAGGGCCAGCTGGGTTGGCTGCCATATCCGGGCCAGCTCCGGCTGCAGGCGCTGAGTCACATCGCCAGTGGGGCCGACGGCGTCATGTACTGGCATTGGCACTCCACCCACAACGGGTTCGAGACCTACTGGAAAGGGGTTCTCAGCCAGGACTTCACGCCGAATCCGACCTACCTGGAGGCCTGCCGGTTGGGCTCGGAGTTCGCCGACGCCGGGGAATCGCTGCGTGGGATCACCAAGACGAACCGCATCGGCATCCTGGTCAGCAATGAGTCTCTGACGGCGTTGCAGTGGTTTGGTATCGAGACTGGTTTCCCGGCATCGATGGGGCCGAGCATCGGTTACAACGATGTCCTGCGCTGGATCTATGACGCGTTGTTCGATCTCAACCTGGAGGTCGACTTCCTGGATGCGTCGGCGAGCAACCTGGCCGACTACCAAATGCTCATCGTCCCGGCTCTCTACGTCGCATCGCAGGCCACTACCGACCGGCTCGGTGGCTACGTGGCGGGCGGCGGGCACCTGATCAGCACCTTCCGTAGCTTCGTCGCCGACGAGCACGTCAAGGTTTGGGACGATCGTGCCCCGCATGGGCTCACTGAGGTCTTCGGATTTGGGTACGACCAGTTCACCCGACCCGCCGGTGTGGAACTTCGCCTCTGCGGGGAGTTGGCCGAGGGCTGTGCGCAGCTGGAGGGTGAGGCACTGGCCGCGTCCCACTTTATGGAGCTCCTGGTCCCACACGAGGGGTCCGGCGCCGAGGTGCTGGCGGCCTACGGCCACCACGCCTGGCAGAACCCAGCCATCACCCGGAACCTCTTCGGTGCGGGATCGGCGACCCACATTGCCACCATGGTCTCCCCGGAGCTGCTGTCCGCGGTACTGCGCCTCGTCGCAGCCGTTGCGGGGGTGCTGGACTGGGCGCAGGACCTCTCAGGGAAGGTGACCGTGCGACGTGGCCACAACGCCGCCGGTGCCGAGATCACGTTCCTGCTCAACTACGCAAAGGACCCGGTGGCGATCACAGCGCCGGTGTCTGGGCGCGACGTGCTCACCGGACGCCCCATCAAGGCTGGTACGACCATCGCCATCGAAGGTTGGGGCGCGCTCGTCGTCCAGGGCTGACCCCGGGACGTAACGACCTTGCCCCGGGGGCGGCGCCGAACCAGCCGCACGGCGTTTCGTCGGCTACTTGGGGGTGTCCCACAGCGCCGGATCGCTCGCCCGGACGCCCCTGGCCGCGCCCTCGGCCTCGGCCAGGGGGTAGCGGGCAGCCACCACCGCTGCCGCACCGACGATGCCGGCCTGGTTCAGCAACATCGCCGGGACGATCGGAGTCTGCAGCTTCAGCAACGGCAGGAACCGCTCATGGCTGGCCGAGACGCCACCGCCCACCACGAACAGGTCGGGCCAGAACAACTTCTCTACCGCTGAGTAGTAGATCTGTAGGCGCTTCGACCAGCGCTGGTAGCTCAGCTTCTCTCGGGCCTTGGCTGCGGCCGACGCCCGCGTCTCGGCGTCGAAGCCGGCGATCTCCAGATGGCCGAGTTCGGTGTTGGGCACCAGGACGCCGTCGTTGATCAGGGCCGTGCCGATTCCGGTGCCCAGCGTGGTGACGATCACCACTCCACGACGTCCCTGGGCCGCGCCGTAGCGCACCTCGGCGAGCCCAGCGGCGTCCGCATCGTTCACCAGGACGACCTGACGACCCAGTTGGTCGCTGAACAACTTCTCGGCATCGACCCCGACCCACGCCGGGTCGAGGTTGGCCATCATCGGCACGACCCCGTGAACGACGGGCGCAGGCACGGTGACGCCGACCGGCGAGTCGCCGATCTGCGCACTGAACTGTTCGACGATCTGGGCGACCACGCTGGCGCAGGCCTTCGGGGTCGACTTCTTCGGCGTCGGGATTCGAATACGGCTGCCGGTCAGGGCGCCGGTCGACAGATCGACGGGGGCGCCCTTGATGCCCGATCCGCCGATGTCGATGCCCAGGATGTGGTGCGGGGACGAAGTCATGCAAGCCATGCTAGGGCCTGGACCGGTTCGAGGTCCGGCGAAGCGGACGTTAACAAGGGTCTGCGGCCTAAGCTGGCCGGGTGAAGCAGCGCGACTACCACGAGGCCTGTCACGGATCGCAACCCAGGCACCCCGACGGTGGGGAATGGGTGCACGTGATGATCCTGCACGACGGCAGCACGGTCTATGCCGACACTGCGGCCGAGGTCTTGTCCGAGATGCTGCCGGGATACCAGGACACCGACGAACCAGCCCGCCGCCGACTGCGCGTCCGGCACGCCCAGCAGGTCGCCGGGCTGGTGCAGCGTCTCGAGCTGGAACGTGGGATCGCTGAGGGTGGCCTCGATCCGTCCGACCCGAGCCAGGCCGCGCTCGAGCAGATCCTGACCACCGACAAGTCGGTGTCGCTCGGTCTTGAGCTGCCGGACGCGCCGGGGCGTCCGGCAGACTGGCTGCCGCCGGTCCCGCTGGTGCTGGTGACCACCGGTTACGCCCCGCACACCAAGTACCCGCAAATCGGCGGCAACGTGGTGTGGATCGACCCGGCCGATGAGGCCGACTACCTGGCGTCCCTGCATCGAACCGGGATCTTCAGCTATTGGACGTCGGCGGCTCCTGCCGGGTCGCGCCGCGAATAGGATGACCACAAGCACAGGCGAACAGAGAGGTCGGATTATGAGCTGGTTGGTGACAGGCGGGGCAGGCTATATCGGCTCACACGTGGTGCAGGCCTTCCTGGCCGCCGGCATCACGCCGGTGGTCATCGACGACCTGTCCAGCGGCCACGCCGAGTTCGTGCCCGCCGAGGTGGCGTTCGTCAAGGGTTCGATCCTCGACACCGACCTGGTCACCCACGCACTGCGCGACCACGGCTGCGAAGGCGTGGTGCACCTGGCCGGCTTCAAGTACGCGGGGGTCAGCGTCCGCGAGCCCCTGCACACCTACGACCAGAACGTCACCGGCACCGTCTCGTTGCTGCGCGCCATGCAGGTGGTGGGCGTCCACAACTACGTCTTCTCCAGCTCGGCGTCGGTCTATGGGACGCCGAACGTCGACTTGGTCACCGAGGAAACCCCGACCGCGCCGGAGTCGCCGTACGGCCAGACCAAGCTGATCGGGGAGTGGCTGGCCGCCGACATGGCCGCCGTCGACCCCGACTGGCGCTACACCAATCTGCGCTACTTCAACGTCGTCGGGTCGGGTTCCGACCAGCTCTACGACACCAGTCCGCACAACCTCTTCCCGATCGTCTTCGATGCGCTGTTGGGCGGCCGGGTGCCGAAGATCTTCGGTGACGACTACCAGACACCCGACGGCACCTGCGTGCGCGACTACGTGCACGTCGCCGACCTGGCCACCTCGCATGTGGCGGCGGCGCAGGCGATGGTTGCCGGTCGCGACCTCGGCACCGCCTACAACCTCGGCAGCGGCGACGGGTCGAGTGTGGCTCAGATCATGTCCGCGATCGCCCGGGTCACCGGCATCGACTTCACCCCCGAGATCGCCCCTCGGCGCCCGGGCGATCCTGCCCGCATCGTCGCCAACGGAGACGCGGCCGCCCGCGATCTCGACTGGCAGATGAGGCACAGCCTGGACGAGATGGTGGCCTCCGCCTGGCAGGCACGGCAGGCGCATTCGTCCTGACAGGTAGCGGGTTCAGGCGGTGCCGGGCTCGTCGTCGGTCGGCGCCGGCGTGTGCAGCGTCGGCCGGCTTCTGGCCGTGCGCATCCGATCGAGTTCCGACATCGCCAGGCACCGGGCGTCGGTTTCGTCCAGATGACGGCAAACCACGTCCACCGGCCCCGGTGTGGTGTGTGCGTGCACGGTGGCCAAGCGCAGCCGCCGCTGCAACGGCCCCTGCCGCAAGCGCACTGACTGCACCCGGGCGTGCGGGACGATCGAAATGCGCCGATTGAGCAGGAAGCCGCGGGTCACCAAGACCTGCCCGTCGTAACCCCAGTGGTGGGTCTGCGCGTCGAACCAGCGCAGCCAGCGGGCCCTTCTCGGGATCGGGTGCATCGCAATGGCGGGCAGTTCCAGCGCCGGCCACAGCGCGGCCAGCACGGCGTCCACCTCGT
>CALMKG010000365.1 GCA_937867175.1 uncultured Propionibacterium sp.
GAGCCAGAACGATCCGCCAGCCTCTTCGGTCACAACGCCGAAGCCTACCCTCGGCCGTAGCCGGCCAGCCGACCACGAGTGCACCGGCTCGTCACCGTCTGGGACGGCCAGTAACCTCGAGCCATGGTGCAATCCAGTTCCTCAGCCCAGCAGTCCGTCGTCCAGTCACTAATCGACCACGAGCAGTATGAGGAGATCTGGCGGAGTCTGCCGACCGACACCTACTTCGCGGCCTGGCGGGCGGTGAACACGCGTGCGCTGGGCGTGCTGGCGGCCGTCACGCTGCAGCAGTTGGCCCAGGCGCAGGCCGCATCGGGCACCGCCGACGTGTTCCCGTGGGTTTCCCGGGCGATCGACGCAGCTCGGACGACCGAGCTGTCCGCCGACGTGTTGACCCAGGCGTGGCTGGCCGACCAGCACGACCGTGGCGCCCAGCTCACAGCCGCCCACCCAGATCCTGGCGACCCGATGCGGATCGGGGCGTTTCGGGCGATGTTGGGTGCCCGGCTGATGGCCGCTGAACTCGACGGCGACAGTGTTCGGGTGAGGCAGTTGACCAAGGACGCCGACAACCCCGTTGAAGTGCGGGATGCGTTGGTGCAACTGGCAGATGCGCTGGCACGTGACCTGGCCGAGGCCACCGGCGGCAGCCGCGAGCGGGTGCTGCGGGCCCTGGTGTCCGGCTAGGGCGCCGGTCTCGGCACCGTTTCGTGGTCTGTCCAACTCCTGCTACCGCCAGCAGACGGTACTGCGAAGGATTGGTCGAAACAGAACCCCCGGTCGCATCAGCGATCGGGGGCAGCGGCGGTGACGGAGGGATTTGAACCCTCGGTGGCTTGCACCACACCCGCTTTCGAGGCGGGCTCTTTCGGCCGCTCAGACACGTCACCGCCGGTCAGCTTACGTCATGGGCAACCGCGTCCGCCAATCGAGGACGACGAGACTCGACCAGCCGTCCTGCTCAGTCGCGCCGCTCGGCGAAGAAACCCTTCAGCTGAGCCGCCACGGCATCGGCCATGACACCGCTCACCACGCTGGGCCGATGCAGCAGCCGAGGATCACCCAGCAGATCCCACAAGGAGGTGACTGCGCCGGCCTTGGGGTCGAAGGCGCCGTAGACCACCCGCTCCAGCCTGGCCGCGACGATGGCGCCGGCGCACATCACACACGGCTCCAAGGTGACCACCAACGTGCAGCCGGGCAGCCGCCAACCCTGCCCGAGCGCTTCCGCGGCGCGCCGCATCGCCACGATCTCGGCGTGCGCGGCCACGTCACCGGTCATTTCGCGCTCGTTGCCGCCGCTGGCGAGCACCGCGCCGGAACGGTCCAGCACCACGGCCCCCACCGGAACTTCACCTCGGACGGCTGCGTCGGCGGCGACACTCAGCGCCAGCCGCATCGCGGCGTCCCAGCGGCTCAGTTGATGGCTCGCTCGAACGAGGACGTGAACTTCATCAGGTCGACCAGCCGGTGCACCAGTTGGTCGGAGTCCTCGTCCAGGTCACCGGCGATCTGCTCCAGGTCGAACTCGCTGACACCTTGATCGACCAGCATGTCGAAGTCGCCGAGGGGTTCGGAATCGCCATCCGGATCGGGCACCTCGACGCCGAGGTAATCGACGACATCGCGGGCGATGGGCCAGTCGTTCGCCGCGATCGAGTCGTTCAGCAGCACCTGGGTGTTGCGGCCACGTACTCGGCACAGCACGAAGAACTCGCCGGCGATGGAGACCACACCCAAGGCGCCCGCATCACCGGGCAGCCTGCGGAGTTGGTCGATCAGCTCGTCGAGGTCGTTGGCCATCTGGGGGGTCAGTTCGGTCGCGACCGCCACCCCGTCCTCCCGGTAAAGGGCCACCGCGAAGTCGATGTCGTCGGGAGTCGCGTCATCATAATCGTCGTCATCATCGTCGTCGAGATCATCGAGATCGTCGTAGTCGTCGGGGATGACCCCACCGTCGAGGTCGCTGTCGTCATCGAGATCGTCGACAGAGTCGGACGAATCATCGATCTCATCATCGACGAACAGCTTGTCATCGGCGTCCATGTCTTGGCTCCTCAACCTTGCACCTGGTCAACCTTGTACTTGGGCGTACCCGACTCAATCGTCGCAGATCGGGCGATCACCCAAAACCCCGGGTCCCAACTTTCGCCTCCACAACTCGCACGTACGGTGCCTGTGCCAAGGTGGAATCCGTGCACCTCAAAGTACTCGACCATCCCTTGGTGGCCCACAAGCTCACCCACCTGCGCAACGTAAAGACCGACAGCCCGACCTTCCGGGCCCTGGTGGACGAGTTGGTCACGTTGCTGGCCTACGAAGCGACCCGAGGTGTGCGGGTCACACCGGTGCACATCACCACGCCGGTCGCCGAGACCCAGGGCGTCGAACTCGCCGACCCCAAACCGTTGGTGGTGCCCATCCTGCGGGCTGGGCTGGGCATGCTGGGCGGCATGTCCCGGCTGATGCCGACCGCGGAAGTCGGCTTCGTCGGCATGATCCGCGACGAGGAGACGCTGCAGCCCTTCACCTACGCCGAACGGTTGCCGCAAGACCTGTCGGGACGGCAGTGCTTCGTCCTCGATCCCATGCTGGCCACCGGAGGGTCGTTGGGCGGCTGCGTGCAGTTCCTCGCCGACCGGAAAGCCGACGACGTGACCTGCGTCTGCCTGCTGGCCGCCCCGGAGGGCATCGAGCGCTTCCGCACGCTGGTCGACGAACTCCAGATCTCGACCACCTTGGTGGTGGCCGCGGTCGATGAGCGGCTCAACGAGTTCGGTTACATCGTGCCCGGTCTCGGCGATGCCGGTGACCGGCTCTACGGTGTGGTCGACTGAGTTTCGTCGACGATCCCCGCTTCGTCCCCGGGCTGCTCCGCGGCTGGCATTTCGACAGCCTCTTCATCCTGGGCGCCGACCGGCTGTGCGTCGTTCGGCCCGCCGTCGGTCTCGGACGTCCAGGCCTGTGCGCTGCGTGGGTTGAGAGGGTCGGCGAACGCCGTCTGCGGTCCGCCGAGGGTCGCCAGCATCTGCCGAACGTTCGCCAGCTGCGCGGTGATCGAGTCACGGCGCGCGGTCGCAGCTGCCAGTTCGCGTTCGGAGTTCTGCCTGATCCCCTCGGCTCGCCGCTTCGCCTCGGACAGCAGCGAGGACGCGTCCGTCTGCGCATCGCGCACGATCTGATCGGACTGCTCGCGGGCCGCAGTGGTCACCCGCTCCGCCTCGCTGCGGGCCGCATCCAATTCCTGGGTGGCCAACTCGACCTCATGGGTCTTCTTGGCCAGCGTCGCGTTCAACTCGTCCATCGCCTCGGTTCGGCGCTCGGCAAGCGTCCGTTCGAAGTCGGCCGCCGCTTGGGCGGCCTGGGCGCGCTGCCCCTCGTAGAGCGCCTCGGCCTCCTCGCGACGAGCGGTCGCCTCGGCGTCGGCCTCCTCACGTAGGTGATCGGCCTGCTGCTTGGCGGCCTCAATGCTGCGAGCCGCCTCGGCCCGGGCCCTGGAGATCGTCTCGGCCGCCTCGCGCTCGGAGTTCGACGCGCTGTCGGCGGCGAGCCGCTCGGCTTCGGTCGTCAGCCGTTCATGCTCTGAGCGGGCGTTCTCGCGCAGTTCGTCGGCCTCCTGCTGGGCGAGGGTGAGCATCTGAGCGATGCGTTCACCGAGGCTGGCGAAGGTGGGCGGCACGCCGTGGTCTTGCTCGGCCCGCACCTCAGCCAATGCCTGCTCGAGCATCTCGATCCTGCCGGCGAGGTCACCGGCCAACTGACGTTGCTTGGTGATCTCGACGGACTGCTTGGCGTTGTCGTCCCGGGCGCGGGTGAGGTCGGTCTGGAGTTGATCGACCGTTGACTGCAACCGGCGCATCCGCTGGTCGACCTCGCTGGGCTCGTAGCCCTTTCGTACCAGACGGAACGGGGTGTCGGTCATGCTTGCTCTCCTTGGCTATCGCTGTGGTTGTCTGCTGGTTGGGGGTCTGGTTCTGGAGCATTGACGACCGGGACCGGCACAGCGAGCGCCTCGATGACGCCTGACAGGTTCCCCAGTTCGGTCGCGATGTTATCGCGGCGGCTGGCCAGCCGGGCAACCTCGCCACGGGCTCGCTCCAGCATCGTTTGGGCCTCGACGCGGATTCGGTCGGCATCGCGGCGCGCGTCCTGAAGAAGCTGGACGGCTTCAGCGCGCGTGGCACTGGTCTGCTCGAAGGTGTCATGCCGCAGTCTGGTCAGGTCGGCGTTCAGCTTCTCCCGGATCCGCTGCGCACTCTGCTCCGCCTCTGTCAGCCGGGCTTCGGCACGAACGACCAGCGCTTCGGACTCCCGCCTGGCCGAGGCCAGTCGATCATCCGCGTCCTGCTGGGCGGCCGCCCGGGTGCGTTCGGCGTCCTGCTGCGCGACGCGCAGGGTGGCCTCGGCCTGCGCCCGAAGATCACGTGACAGCGCCTCGGCCTCGCTCAAGGTGACGCGAGCCGTATGCGCCTGCCGAGCGATCAACACCTGCAGGCGCTGATGGACCTGCTTGCGGTGGTCGGCCGCCTGGCCGCGGGCCTGCTCCCCGATCTGCTCGGCCTCGGTCTTGGCGCTGTCGAGGAGGTCGGTGACGGTGCGGTTGGTCCAGTCCAGCTGCTGCTGGGCCTCGCCGGTGATCCTTTCGTGGTCTGCCTCGGCCTCGGCGCGCCGCTGGGCGGCGTCCTGCTCGGCGCTGTCGACCAACCGTGCGACCTCGGCGCGGGCGGCCGCGAGCTCGGTCTGCGCCAGGGTGGCACTGTCGTCGGCGCGCTGCTGCGCCTGCCGCGCGATATCGGCCGCTTCGGTGCGCGCCTGCTCCAAGACCGCCTGGACCTGCTGGTCCACCTCGGCGCGCTGTTGGGCGCTGGCCTCTTCGGTGTCCCGAATCTCGTCGGCGATCTGTTGGCGGGCTTGGCTGAGCTCGTCCTGCGCCTGCTGCCGCCTGGCAGCCGCCTCGGCCTCAGTTCGGGCGATCAGTTGGGACGCCCGGGTCTGCGCCTCTTCGGTCAGCCGGTCCACCTCCGCCAAGGCCGCCGCGAGCGCGGTGTTCGCCTGCTGCTCGGCCGACGCGGTGATCTCGTTGGCCTGGCCGAGTGCCTCGTCGATCCGGGCCTCGGTTTCGACGCGGGCCCGGATCAGTTCGCGCTGCGCCTGCTCGGCGAAGTCAACCGCCTGCTGGTGCTGCCGGGCGATTTCGGCGTGCATCCGCTCAATGTCGACACTCGCGTCAGCGGCCTCCTGTCGGCGCTTGGCGGCGTACTGGTCGGCCTCCCGGCGCACCTGGTCGGCGAAGTCCTGCGCGACCTCAAGAATCTGCGAGGCACGCCGCCCGAGATCACCCTTGTGCAGGGTCATGTCGCTGGAGGCCATGGCCCAATCCTCCCACCAACTCGGCAAGCACCCCAGCCGGGGTTGAGGATCTCAGCAGTTGGAGGAACCCACGCCGCCACTGTCCCGGTGCATTCGGATCGGGTGAGCATGTCCAGCAGTTCAGGGTTGACCAGGCGTACCTCCCGGCCAGCCCAGAGGTCGCTGAGACCTCAGTAGTAGTAGGGGAAATCCGACCAGTCGGGATCCCGTTTGGCCAGGAAGGCATCCCGGCCCTCCGCCGCCTCGTCGGTCATGTAGGCCAGCCGGGTCGCCTCGCCGGCGAACAACTGCTGCCCGACCAAGCCGTCGTCCGGCAGGTTGAAGGCGTACTTCAGCATTCGGATCGCGGTCGGCGACTTGCCACAGATCTTGCGACCCCAAGCCAGCCCCTCGTCCTCGAGTTGCGCATGCGGGACGACCTTGTTGACCATGCCCATCCGCAGCGCGTCCTGTGCCGAGTAGGGGTCACCGAGGAAGAAGATCTCGCGGGCGAACTTCTGGCCGACCTGCCGGGCCAGGTAGGCCGACCCGTAGCCGCCGTCGAAGGACGCCACATCCGCGTCGGTCTGCTTGAACCGGGCATGCTCGGCCGAGGCGATCGACAGGTCGGCGACCACGTGCAGGCTGTGCCCGCCGCCTGCCGCCCAGCCGCTGACCAGGCAGATCACCACCTTGGGCATGAACCGGATCAACCGCTGCACCTCCAGAATGTGCAGGCGGCCGGCCCGTGCGCGGTCGACAGTGGACGCGTCCTCACCGGCGGCGTACTGGTAGCCCGACTTGCCTCGGACGCGCTGATCGCCGCCGCTGCAGAACGCCCAGCCGCCGTCGCGGGGGCTCGGACCGTTGCCGGTGAGCAGCACACAGCCGACGTCCGGTGACTGCCGGGCGTGCTCAAGCGCGAGCAGCAACTCGTCCACGGTGTGCGGCCGGAAGGCGTTGCGCACCTGGGGACGGTCGAAGGCGATCCGCACCACACCCGGGCTCCCGGCCTGCTGGCCGGCGCGGTGGTAGGTGATGTCGGTGAAGGCGAAGCCGGGCACCTCGTCCCACAGTGCGGGTTTGAAGGGGTTGGCGGATGCGTCGTGGCTCATGGGCTCCAAGGTAGCGGTCATCCGGCCACAGATCGCCGGGCCGGTGTCGCCAGAATCGCCAAATGCGAGCGCGGACAGCAGGTGGGCGGGGGGCGCGGACCCGTGCGCCTGCCGTCCCGCAAGCAGGTAGCCTGAGTCCTCAGCCACCGCCGATGGGAGGTTTGGATGCGCCGCTGTGCCGTGATCGGCAGCCCGATCGCCCATTCACTGTCACCTTTGCTGCACCGCACCGCCTACGCGCAGCTCGGCCTCGCCGACGAGTTCTGCTACGACGCCTTCGAGGTGACCCCCGAAACCTTGCCCGGGTTCCTGGCCGGGCTTGGGGACGAGTGGGTCGGCCTGAGCGTCACCGCACCCAACAAGCAGGCCCTGCTCGACCACGGCGAGCCCGACCCGGTCGCCGCGGCGCTGCGGGCGGGCAACACCTTGATCCTGGGCCGCGGGGGTGAACCCAACCGCGTCCACAACACCGACGTGACCGGCCTGCTGGCCGCCCTCCACCGCGTCGGGGTGGACAAGGCGTCCACTGCCATCCTGCTGGGCAACGGGGCCACCGCCCGTAGCGCGTTGTGGGCGGTCGGACGCCTGGGAGTGCGCGAGGTCGTGGTCTGCGCCCGGGACGCCGCTCGGGCGCGAGCCAGCCTGGCCGAGGTTGCCGCCCGGGCCGGCATCGAACTGTCGGTACAGCCTTTCGGACGCCCACCCGAGTTGCCCGCGGCCTGGAGCGGCCGGGCGGACCTGCTGATCTCGACAGTGCCGGTGGTGCTGCCGACAGACTTGGCGTCCGCGCTGGTCAAGTTGGCGTCCACGGTCTTCGACGTGGTCTACGACAACTACCCGTCACCACTCGATCGGGCCGCCCACGAAGCCGGAGTCACCCTGCTGGACGGCCTCGACCTGCTGGTCGGTCAAGCGATCGACCAGATTCGCCTGATGACCGGCCGCGACGCCGATCCGGCACCGTTGCTTGCGGCCTGCCGAGCCGAAGTGCTGCGGCGGATGTCCGGAAAGGAGTCCTGATCAGATGGCACGCAGGAAGGAACATCGGACGCGTCCGCCTCGCCCCGCACTGGCACTGAATCCGGCGATCGGGATGACGCTCGGTGCGATCGCGTTGGGCCTCGGGCTGTTGGGTCTGGCCTGGTTTGCCGCCGGCGACGACAGCTGGTTCGGCCTGGTCTGGGCCCTACCCGGCTTCTATGTCCTGCTGCAGCCGTTGCGCGGTATCGTCCGCGGCTCCGACCAGCAACTTCGGATCGCACTGCGCAAGATCGACCTGTCGAAGCTGACCAAGGTGGCCGTCTACGAGCGCACCCAGTGGGGCCTCACCTATGGGGTTGCGGTGCTGAGGTTCCCCGATCACGTGGAGGAGGTGCTGGGGTCGTTCCTGACGACCAGGTCGTTCACGCGGTTGGTGGAATGGTTCGGAGTACCGATTGAGGTGCTGCAGGGCGCCTGGACCCCACGTCAACTGGCTGCCGCGCGGCCGGATCTGATTCCCGCCCGGGGGGCGGCGTCGAAGAAGAAGTAGCCCCCGTTCGCCAACGTGTGAACCGCTGCAAGATCGGCGCGAGAACCCCCCTCCCCCGCGGCAGGGCATCTTCGGCCGGTTACGAGAACCCGACGAAGCCCATTCGAGGCCGATCACGGGTTCCGCCGGTCAACCCACAGATTCAGGCCCTTCGTTTGCCAACAAACTGCGGAATCTGGGATGCGGAACGACCACGCAGACCGGCCGGGGCCGGCCACCATCCGCGATCGCCAGCGTGATAGGACTAGTCACACATCATTGACGATGCAAATGCGAGCAACGCTACATCGACACCATGCCATTCTCGGAGGCCGGGCTGTTCGAACAGCTGACGTCGGAGTACGGCAGCAAGTTCCCCGAGGATGCCGCCCGCTACGCCGTCGAAAACGTCAAGGTTGACTGGAACCAACAGGCGCTCCTCGCAGCGATCAGCTACCGCGAAACGCTGGCGATGTCGAACGACGCGATCTGGGATCAGCTCGTCTCGGAGTACGGAAGCCAGTTCACTCCCGAGCAGGCTGATTACGCGATCGCGAACCTGCCCGCCTAGCACTCGACGGGCGTTGCAGGCCACCCAAGCCGAACAACTGGCTCGGATCAAGCCGCTGCGCGACGGGGTTTCGAGGTAACAAAAAACGCCCCTGAGAAGGGGCGTTCCTGGCGCACTCGGAGGGACTCGAACCCCCAACCTTCTGATCCGTAGTCAGATGCTCTATCCATTAAGCTACGAGTGCAGTGCCTCAGTGGGCAGTTGCCAACTTTAGCGCATCGCGCACGACTGACCAAAATCCCGACGAACCGGCCGTGGCGTCCCCCACCAAGGAACCGAACACAACCGAAATCGCGGTGGGCCGACCGAGGCGACACCGTCCCCGGACTGGCGAACCCGCTGAACGGCGCCCAGCAGGTGACGGCGGAGGTGGCGAGATTTGAACTCGCGATGGGGTTGAGCCCCAAACCCGCTTAGCAGGCGGGCGCCATAGACCTGACTAGGCGACACCTCCGTGACCACCGGAAGCGTTGCCGCACCCGGACGTCTGCTCAAGGTTAGCGACTTGGCCCGGCCACCGCAAAGCCTCCGCCGAGCTCGGCTGATGGCTTGGGGATTCATTGCGCAGGTGGATGCGCGGCCTGCGTGCGATCCATTATTGTATGTCGAGCGTCTATGCTCATGCCAACCGCGACTGCACCGGGGAGAGGAGCCGATCTTGTCGCACTCGGACGAGAACCAGCCCCCCGCTGCACGTCGCGGTTTTGAGGCCCCCGGCCACGAGACGGAGACCGAGTTCTCGCCCCCGCGGTATGCGGCCGGTGGCACCTACGGCGCACCTCGTTCGTCAGAACTTCGCGATCAGACCCCTCAAGAGGCCCTCACCGCGGCTCGCCCGGCGAGGGCGGCGTCGTCCGCCCGGCCCGACCGACGATTCCGGGGCGCTGTAGTGCGCACTTTCGCCAGCACGATCCTCCCGGGGCTGGGCCTCATCGGTACCCGCGCCCACAACGCGGGGGTCGTGATCCTGACCGTGCTGGGGGCCGGCACGGTGGCGCTCGTCCTGTTCATTCGGAGCAATCCGGCGATGGTGGTCGGCAGCGCCCTGCAGGCCGACTGGATGTTCGCGATCGGAGTGGCGCTGGCGTGCCTTGGGCTGCTTTGGGTCACCATCATCGTCGGCACCTTCCTGGTCAGTCGGCCACGATCGCTCACCCCACGGCAGCGGGTCATCGGATCTGCCGTCGTCGGGGTCCTGTCGCTGCTGGTCAGCGCGCCCATGGCGGTGGCGTCCGCCTATTCATTCCAGACCGCCGCACTGTCCGGCGGCGTCTTCGTGCCGCAAGACAACGCACAGTCGAAGACGCGGCCGACGCTCGACAGCCGTGACCCGTGGGCCAACAAGCCGCGGGTGAACGTCCTGCTGCTCGGCGGCGATTCGGGCGAGGGACGCGAAGCCGATCTCGGCGTCCGCACCGACACCATCATGCTGGCGTCGATCGACACCCAGAGCGGCGCGACGCTGATCGTTCAACTGCCCCGAAACTTGCAGTATCCGATCTTCCCGCCAGGCTCGGAGCTGGCTGGGCTCTTCCCCTACGGGTTCAATGACGGCGGCAACTCCTTCCTGAACGCGGTCTGGCACGACGTACCGACGATGTACCCCGACCTGTTCGCCGACACCGACTACCCGGGCGCCGATGCACTCAAGTCGGCGGTCGAAGGAGTCACCGGCTTGCCGGTCGACTACTTCGCCTTGGTGAACATCGACGGCTTGGTGGCCTTGGTGGACGCGATGGGTGGCGTCCGGCTGAACGTCAACTTCCCGATCGCCATGGGTGGCAGCGACGACGGTCTGGACTGCGGGAAGGAGGGCTGGATCCCTGAGGGGCCTGACCAGTTGCTCAGCGGCAACCAAGCCATGTGGTACGCACGCAGCCGCTGCAACTCCCCAGGCGGTGACTTCGGACGCATGCAGCGCCAGTCGTGCCTCGTCGACGCGGTGATCGCCCAAGCGGATCCGGCAGTGATGGTGACCCGCTACGAGGGCATCGCCAAGGCCGCCGGCGATATGGTCTCCACCGACATCCCGCAGGAGCACATTTCGGCGATGGTCGACCTGGCCCTGCGCGTCCAGACCGGCCAGCGCGTGAGTCGGCTGGCATTCGTCCACGGCGAGAACGGCTACTACTCCGACGGGCCCGACTTCGACCTCATGCACCGACAGGTCCAGGACGCCATCCAGGCTATGGCCGAGCCGACGACCGTTACGGCCTCTGCCGAGCCACAACAGACCCAGGCACCGGTGCCCGCCGACCCTGCCAGCGAGGCACCAGTCGAGCCGGGCGTCCAGCAGACCACCCAAGCTCCTGCCGAGAACATTGCGGATGCCTGCGCCTACCGCCACGAAGAACCCAACAGCAACGTGCCGATCCCCGAGACCGTGCCCGTCTATACCCCTCCGGCCACCGAACCAGGGCGCTGATACCGCGGTTCCAAGCCGGTGCTGCCGTGCCAGTGCTGTATCAGTGGTCCAACGCCTGCATCCGGCGCGAGATGTCATCGGTGATCGCCCGCATCTGGTCGTCCGGCTTCCCACCGGGGGCCTGGATGAACGTTCGGTCGACGCGTCCGCGAGCGATCACCAGCCGCGATCCATCCGGGGTGGCCGAGACGGCGTCCACATCGATCCAGGCGCCGCTCTTGTGATAGCCCGGCCCCGAGACCTCATAGCCGTCGGGCGACAACGTGATGTGCAGCGTGCGGGTCTGCAGAAAGACTGCCGCCGTGATCGCCAGAGCAAGACCGGCTACCCCCACCAGTGCCCCGATCACCACCAGCACTAACTTGCGCGGCTCGGGCCAGCCGGCGAGCAGGGCAGCCCCGCCTGCCACCAACGCGAGACCCGCGATCACCCATGCGCGCACCGGGGTCTGTGGACGCAGGGCGTAGTACGTGGGATCTCCAGATCCCAACTCGGCGGCAGCCATGGCGCGTCTCCTTCCAGTGCACGGCGGAGGGCGGCGAGAGTGGGATTCGAACCCACGGAGCTTTCGCTCGGCCGCTTTCAAGGCGGCTGCACTAGTCCACTATGCGATCTCGCCAGAGGCAGAACCATGCTAGCCCACCACGGCCCCCGCGTTCGGATGGCAGGCTGAGGGCATGTTCGCGATCACCCTTGAAGGATTCGGTGGAACCGAGAAAATGCGCTGGGCCGAGGTGCCGACCCCGGAGCCGGGCCCCGATGAGGTGCGTGTCCGGACGGTTGCGGTTGGGGTGAATCGCGCCGATCTGCTGCAGCGCCAGGGCTACTACCCACCGCCGGCGGGGGTGTCCGAGTTGCTCGGCCTGGAGTGCTCCGGCGTCATCGACGCGATCGGCGATGACGTGGACGACTGGCAGCCCGGCGACGAGGTGGTCGCGCTGCTGGCCGGTGGCGCCTACGCGGAGTACGTGGTGGTACCGGCGGGCCAGGTGACCAGTCCCCCCGCGGGTGTCGACCTGGTCAGCGCGGCCGGATTGGTCGAAGTGGCAGCCACCGTGCTGTCCAACCTCGACCGCGCCCAACTGCGCAGCGGCGAAACCTTCCTGGTCCACGGCGGCGCCGGTGGCATCGGCACCTTCGCGATCCAGTACGCCAAGGTGTTGGGGGCCAAGGTGGCCGCCACAGCGTCCGCAGGCAAACTCGACCACTGCCGGCGACTGGGTGCCGACATCGTGATCAACTACGCTCGCGACTGGCTCACCGAACTGCTGATGGCCACCGAGGACCGCGGCGTGGACGTCATCCTCGACATCATCGGGGCCAAGTACCTCGAACAGAACATCTCGGCGCTTCGTCCGGACGGCAGGCTGGTGATCATCGGTATGCAGAAGGGCACCAAGGCCGAACTGGACATCGCCAAACTGCTGAACAAGCGCGCCACCATCACCGCCACGAGCCTGCGCGGGCGCCCTGTCGAGCAGAAGTCGGAGATCGTCCGGCAGGTCGCCGAACGGGTCTGGCCGCTGATCACCGCGCGAGTGATCCAGTTGGCACCGGAGACAAGGTTCTCCCTACGGGACGCAGCCGCCGCACATGAGATTCTGGCCTCTGGAAGCAACGTTGGGAAGCTCATCCTGACGCTAGAGTGACTGGCGGACTGGCTTTTCGCAGTCAGACAGATACTGCCATCACAGCGGAGTGACAGGAAGTTACACGTATGACCACACAGCTCGCGTCAACTGAACAACACGCCCACTCGGTGCCCGACATCCCGGTGATCGGCGAAGTGCCGAAGCTACAGCGGGTTGTCGATTGGGTCAACAAGATCGCGGCGCTGACGAGGCCAAAAGAGATCCGGTACTGCAACGGCTCAACAGAGGAATGGCACGAGCTGATCGACATCCTCGTGAAGAAGGGGCGCGCGACGATCCTCAACCCCGAGAAGAAGCCGAATTCGATCTACGTCCGCACCGACCCCGATGACGTCGCGCGGGTCGAGGACCAAACTTTCATCTGCTCGCAGCGCGAGGACGACGCCGGCCCGCTGAACAACTGGATGCATCCGCGTGACATGAAGCGCATCATGAAGCCGCTGTACAAGGGCTCCATGGAAGGACGGCCGATGTTCGTGATCCCGTTCTGCATGGGTCCCCTCGATGCCCCCGATCCGAAGTTCGGGATCGAGATCAGCGACTCCGCATACGTGGTGCTGAACATGAAGATCATGACCCGGATGGGTCAAGAGGTGCTGGACGTCATGACCGAGCGCGACGCCCCCTTCGTCGAGTGCCTGCACTCCGTGGGGCTGCCGTTGCCGGAGGGTAAACGTGACGTCATGTGGCCCTGCGATGCCGAGCACGTCTACATTTCACACTTCCCCGAACGCCGTCGCGTCTGGTCGTACGGCTCGGGCTACGGCGGCAACTCGCTGCTGGGCAAGAAGTGCTACGCGCTGCGGATCGCCTCGGTGATGGCACGCGACGAGGGCTGGCTCGCCGAGCACATGCTGATCTTGCGACTGACCAGTCCGGAGGGCAAGCAGTACCACTTGTGTGCCGCGTTCCCGAGCGCGTGCGGCAAGACGAACTTGGCGATGCTCAAGCCGACCATCCCCGGTTGGAAAGTGGAGACCCTTGGCGATGACATCGCCTGGATGCGATTCGGTCCGGACGGCCGCTTGTACGCGGTCAACCCAGAGACCGGCTTCTTCGGCGTGGCCCCCGGCACCGCAGAGAAGACCAACCCGTACGCGATCGCTGCCATCGAGCAGGGCAATTCCGTCTTCACCAACGTCGCCCTGACCGACGACGGCGACATTTGGTGGGAGGGCATGACCAAGCAGCCGCCCGCGCACCTGACCGACTGGCGGGGTCGGTCGTGGACCCCGGAGCACGGCCCGGAAGGTGGCCGGCACACCGACAAGGCAGCCCATCCGAACAGCCGGTTCACCACACCGATCAGGCAGTGCCCCATCCTCGCCGACGATTTCGACAGCCCCCGCGGCGTGCCGGTGGACGTCATCATCTTCGGGGGGCGCCGTGAGAACACCATCCCGCTGGTCACCGAGTCGTTCAACTGGCAACACGGGGTCTTCATGGGCGCCACCTGCAGTTCGGAGACCACCGCGGCAGCTGTTGGCGCAGTCGGGGTGGTCCGTCGTGACCCGATGGCGATGCGTCCGTTCATCGGCTACCACGTGGGCGACTACCTGTCGCACTGGCTGAAGATCGGGCGGACGACCAGTGAGTCGAATCTGCCGCGCATCTTCTACGTCAACTGGTTCCGCAAGGGTTCCGAGGGCGAGTTCCTCTGGCCCGGCTTCGGCGACAACTCCCGCGTCCTGAAGTGGATGGTTGAGCGGCTGGAGGGCACGGTGGACGCCCAGCGGACGCCCATCGGTTACGTGCCGAACCCCGAGGACTTGGACGTCGAGGGCCTGGACATCAGCACAGAAACGCTGGAAGGCGTCACCGCCTTCATCCCGCACGAGTGGGCCGACGAGTTGCCGCGGATCGGGCAGTGGTTCGACTTCCTTGGCGACCAGATGCCCTCCGAACTGGCCGAGGAGTACGCGAGGATCCGCCGGGGCGTCCTTGACGCCTGCGAGCGGACGCCACGGCCGCGCGAAGATTGAGCGGCCTGCCCGGGCGATCCGGGTGGGCGGCGGTGCAGGGCGGGCGGTCACGGTACGACCGCCCGCATTGCGCAGGACGCAAGCAGGTTCCATCGAGATGGGCTGCCGCCGACCGCACCCCCGTGGGGCAGTAAGCTGACGCGCGTGTCCAAAGTCCTGACAACTCTGCCCGCCGGCGAACGCGTCGGCATCGCATTCTCCGGTGGCCTCGACACCTCCGTCGCGGTCGCGTGGATGCGAGAGAACGGTGCAGTGCCCTGCACCTACACCGCCGACATCGGCCAGTACGACGAACCGGACATCGATTCGGTGCCCGGACGCGCGCTGCAGTACGGCGCAGAGTTGTCGCGGCTGGTCGATTGCCGCGAATCACTGGTGGAGCAGGGCTTGGTCGCCCTGCAGTGCGGCGCCTTCCACATCAAGTCAGCGGGCAAGTCCTACTTCAACACCACCCCGATCGGACGCGCGGTCACCGGCACCATGCTGGTGCGCGCGATGGCCGACGACAACGTCTTCATCTGGGGTGACGGTTCGACCTACAAGGGCAACGACATTGAGCGGTTCTACCGCTATGGGCTGATGGCCAACCCGCAACTGCGCATCTACAAGCCCTGGCTCGACACCGCGTTCGTCACCGAACTGGGCGGTCGCGACGAGATGAGCCAGTGGCTCACCGAACGCAAACTGCCTTACCGCGATTCCAAAGAGAAGGCCTACTCCACCGACGCCAACATCTGGGGCGCCACCCACGAGGCCAAGACCCTGGAGAACCTGGACGTCTCGCTCGAAACCGTGGAGCCCATCATGGGCGTCAAGTTCTGGGATCCGGCGGTGACCATCGAGCCAGAGATCGTCACCCTCACTTTCGAGAACGGCTACCCGGTGGCGATCAACGGCGAGCACTTCGCCGACCGGGTCGAACTGGTCATGAAGGCCAACCAGATTGGTGGACGCCACGGCCTGGGCATGAGCGACCAGATCGAGAACCGCATCATCGAGGCCAAGAGCCGCGGCATCTACGAGGCGCCCGGCATGGCGCTGCTGCACATCGGCTATGAGCGACTGCTCAACGCGATCCACAACGAAGACACGCTGGCGAACTACCATGCAGAGGGCGTCCGCCTGGGTCGGCTGCTTTACGAGGGCCGCTGGTTCGACCCGCAATCGATGATGATCCGGGAGTCACTTCAGCGTTGGGTCGCCTCGGTGATCACCGGTCAGGTGACCCTCAAGCTGCGCCGCGGCGACGACTACACGATCCTGAACACCACCGGGCCGAACTTCAGCTATCAGCCCGAACGGCTCAGTATGGAGAGGGTGGACGACGCCGCGTTCGGCCCCACCGACCGCATCGGCCAGCTCACCATGCGCAATCTGGACATCGCCGATTCCCGGGCCAAGCTGGAGCAGTACGTCTCGCTCGGGCAGATCACCGGCGGCGACACCCAGCAACTGATCGGTCAACTCGAGCCGGGCGGCCACTTCGACATCCCCGACGCGCGGCCGTCCTCCGAGGAGGAGATCGCGCTCGACCGGGCAGCCATGGAGGCAGGCACCGACTAGGACGCCAAGGGTTAGTGTCGAGTTGTGACTTCCCGCGACATCGACACCTTGACCAGCTGGCTCGACGACGCCCGGGCCGCCGTCTTCTTCGGCGGCGCCGGTGTCTCCACTGCGTCCGGCATTCCCGACTTCCGGTCAGCTGCCGGGCTCTACGCGTCCCAAGGTCCGGGTGGTCGCGCCCCCGAGTACCTGCTCAGCCACGACTGCCTGATGGACCAGCCGGCGGAGTTCTTCGCGTTCCACCGCGCGAACCTCGTCCACCCGGACGCCCAGCCGAACCCCGCCCACACCGGGCTCGCCGAGTTGGAGGCCCGGGGGCGCTTGGTCGCCGTGGTCACGCAGAACATCGACGGCCTCCATCAAAAGGCCGGCTCACGGGTCGTCCACGAATTGCACGGCTCGGTGGAGCGCAACCACTGCCTGGGGCGCGGCCGGCACCGGTTCACCCTGGCCCAGATCCCGGAGGAGCCGGTCGTCCCCAGCTGCCCGCAATGTGGGGCGATGATTCGTCCCGACGTCGTCTTGTACGGCGAGGCCTTGGACGAAGGGGTCGTCGCCGCGTCAGTGGCTGCCGTGCAACACGCCGACGTCCTGCTGGTCGGTGGCACCTCGCTGAATGTCTACCCAGCCGCAGGTCTGCTGCACTACTACCGGGGTGGTCGGCTGGCCGTGGTGAACCTCTCCGAGACCCCGATGGACCACCAGGCCGATCTGGTGATTCACGCCCCGATCGATGAGGTGCTCGCCCAAGTCTGTAGACGGCTCTTCGGCTGACGCCCCCGCGGTGGCCGCGCGGTTTTCCCCATCTGTCAATCTGGTTGTTGCGCAGTCTTCACCGACAGATGGGAGCATCAACCGCATGACTTGGCGTCCGGAACTGGTAGCGCTCGATATCGACGGCACCTTGGTCGATCGTCAGGGCAACCTGCCCCTCGATGTCAAGGCGGCGGTGCAGCGTGTCGTAGCTAGTGCCACGCCCTTGGTGCTGGCGACCGGACGCGCCTGGTTGGACGCCCGTCCAGTCTTCGAGCAACTGGAACTGCCGCCGGGGCCGGTGGTCTGTTCGAACGGAGCGGTCGTGCTCGGTCACCCGCCGTTGAAGGAGCCTCGAATGGTGACCTTCAACCCGGGCGAGGTCATTGACACCGTGGTGGAGCATGCTCCGAACGCCCGCATCGCAGTCGAAGAGCTGGGCGTCGGTTTCCGGCTTAACAGGCTCTTCCCCGAAGGTGACCTGCGCGGGCGGCTGACCATCCAGTCGCTGGCGGAGCTGGCGGCTCGGCCCGTCCCCCGAGTCATCGTTTGCGACCCGGACGCCCGGCAGGAGGACTTCGTCGAGCTAGCGGCTTCGATCGGAATGCATGGGGTCAGTTACTCGGTCGGTTGGTCTGCCTGGCTCGACATCGCGCCGGCCGGGGTCAACAAGGCCACTGCGTTGGCCGGCATCTGCGGCGAACTCGGCATCGCCGCAGACAACGTGCTGGCCTTGGGCGATGGTCACAACGACCTCGAAATGCTGGCCTGGGCCGGTCGCGGAGTCGCGATGGGTGACTCCCCTTGGGAGGTCCGGGCCGCAGCCGCCGACGTCGCAGCCAACTTCGACGACGGCGGCACCGCCCTCGAATTGAACCGTTGGTTCGGGCTGCCAGATCGGCGTCAGAATCTGCTTCTGACCGCCTAGAACTCACCGAACGTCGCGGCAGGTCAAGCGGTTGTTGCGGCAACTACCGACCAAACGGCTAGCTGCGAATCCCTTTCGCGATTACTGTACAAGTGCAGAGGCAGCCCTCAGCAGCGCTGGTCGGACAACGACGTTTGGACACCAGCGCTGAGGTTTCGAACAGGAGAAGACCCATGACCAATGGCGTGGCCGAGTCTGTCGCGCAACAGCCCGACAGCGCGAAGCGTCCCTTCGGGATGCGCGACAAGATCGGGTACATGTTCGGTGACTTCGGCAACGATTTCACCTTCATCCTTCAAATGATGTTCTTCATGCTCTTCTACACCAACGTAGTGGGCATCCAACCCGGCCATGTCGGCCTGCTCTTCTTGGTTGCACGCCTCGTCGATGGCTTCACCGATGTCGGCATGGGCATCCTCGTCGACCGCCTGCCGGTCAAGCCCGGCGGCGACAAGTTCAAGCGCTGGATCAAGTACATCGCGATCCCGGTGGCAGTGGCGTCGGCATTGATGTACATGTCGTTCGTCGCAGACTGGGAAAGCTACACCCTGAAGGTGGTGTACATGGCCGCCACCTACTTCCTGTGGGGCTCGGTCACCTACACCGCAATCAACATCCCCTACGGGTCGATGGCCTCGGTCATCTCGGCCGATCCCGACCACCGCGCCCAACTGTCGGTCTTCCGCTCGACCGGGGCGAACCTGGCCATGCTGGTCATCTCGTCGGTGCTGCCGCTGTTCGTCTACACCACCAACGCCGAGGGCGTCTCGGTGCTGGACGGGCCACGGATGACGATCGCCGCATCGATCTGCGCCGTGCTGGCCGTCGTCTGCTACGCACTGTGCTACTTGAACGTCGAGGAGCGCATCGAGTCCAAGCCACAGCCCAAGGGCGAGGGCGCCGGCATCGGCAAGATGCTCGCCTCGATCACCACCAACAAGGCCCTACTCACCCTGATCCTGGCCGCGCTGGTCCTGCTGCTCGGCAACCTCTTCCTGTCCGGCATGCTCGGCTACACCTTCCTCACCTACTTCGGCAACGGCAAGCTGCAGTCCCTGGCCCAGATGGCCTCGCTGCTGCCAACCTTCGCCTTGATCCTCCTGGCTCCTTGGCTGGGCAAGCGGTTCGGCAAGGCCGAGACCGGTGCGGTCGCGATGGTCATCGGCGGGGCGATCCTGCTGAGCGCGTACTTCCTGCACCTGGATCAGAATCAGGCAATCGTGTGGATCGTGCTGTACTCGCTCGCCCAGTTCACCGTCGCGATCTTCAACTTCCTGGTCTGGGCGTTCATCACCGACGTCATCGACTACCAGGACGTACGCACCGGCCAGCGTGACGACGCCACCGTTTACGCGTTGTACTCGTGGGCCCGCAAGGTCGGCCAGGCACTCGCCGGAGGGCTCACCGGTGCCGCCTTGGGCTGGATCGGCTTCAGCGTCGAGGCGGCCAAGGCGGGTCAACAGCAGTCGGAGGAAGTCATCAGCGGGATCTACATGCTGGTGAACGTGGTTCCGGGTGTCTGCTTCATCCTGGTCGGCGTGGTGTTGTTCTTCCTCTACCCGTTGAAGAAGGCCGCCATTGCCAAGAACGTCGAGATTCTCGCCGCTCGCCGCGCTGGCACCAGCTTGGCGGACGACCCCCTGAAGTGATCCGTCACCCCTGAACTGACCAGGGACTTGAGCCAGCAGAAGGCGGCCCACCGGATACCGGCGGGCCGCCTTCTGCGTCCTTCACCGGCAGCTCAGAGCCGGACCACCTCGCCATGCGATGGGACCACCGCGACAATGCCGAGTTGCTTCCTGATTCGGCGGGCCAGAGCGTACGCCGAGTCGGGCTCACCGTGGACGCAGTAGACCGAACTGGGTCGCGGTGTCATTTCAGCGAGCCAGTCGATCAGGTCCGAGCCGTCGGCGTGGACGCTGAACTCGTTGTCCTGCAGCACCTCGGCCCGCACCGGCACGTACTTGCCGTACATCTTGAGTTCGCTCGCGCCGTCGACCAACGCACGACCACGGGTCCCGGTTGATTGGAATCCGGTGAAGACCACCGCGTTGTTCGGATCGGGCAGCATGTGCTCCAGGTGGTGGACGACGCGTCCGCCGGCTGCCATCCCGGAGGCCGAGATGATAATCGAGGGCTGCGCCGGCCTGTTCAGGGCGATCGAATCCTCCTTCGAACGAGCCTCGCGCAGCGTGGGCAGTTTGATGAAGGGGCGACCGCGGAACTCGGAGCCGATCTCGTAGGCCAGCGCCGGATCCCGATAGACATCGAGTGCCGCCAACCCCATCGGGGAGTTCACGAAGATCGGGATGTCAGCGCTGATCCGGCCGGATTCCATCATCTGCTGCAGCGTGAGCAGCACCACCTCGGTGCGATCGACGGCGAAGGCCGGGATCAGCACGTTGCCCCCCCGGGCGACCGTGCGATTGATCAGGTCGCCGAACTCCTCGTGCGCGACGTCCGGCTCCGGATGCTCACGATCACCGTAGGTCGACTCGATCACCACCGTCGACGCTCCCGCAGGGACCTCGCGATCGGCCAGCACCGGGTGATGATGGCGTCCCAGGTCGCCGGAGAAGACGATCGCGTTCTCCTCGGGGTCGGCTTCATCCAGCCACATCCGGATGCTCGCCGAACCCAGGATGTGGCCCGCCCGCCACAGCCGCATCCGCAGGCCGTCCAGAAGTTCGAAATCCCTGTGGTATTCCACGGACCGGAACAGCGGGAGCGTGTCCTCAACGTCCTGCTCGGTGTACAGCGGTTGCGGTTCGGCGTGCCGCGAGTAGCCGCCGCGGCGAGCGTCCTCCGCTTCGCTCTCCTGGAGGTGCCCGGCGTCGCGCAGCACGATCTCGGCCAGCCGCCGAGTGCCTTCGGTCGCATAGACCGGGCCCCGGAAGCCGTGCTTGACCAAGGCAGGCAGGTACCCGCAGTGATCCATGTGCGCATGGGTGAGGACGACCGCATCAATGTTCGCCGGGTCGGTTGGGAAGCGTTCCCAGTTCATCTCGCGCAGTTCTTTCTGACCCTGGAACAAGCCGCAGTCAACCAGGACGCGTCGCCTGCCGCCCACGGTGAGCAGAAACTTGGATCCGGTGACCGTCTGCGTGCCGCCGAGGAAGGTGAGTGACAAATGCTGATTGGCCATGCCCCAAGCTTGGTCGCTGGCATGGCGGGCCACCCGGTTTTCGCATCACTTCTCGTTGTGGTGTGGACACCAACGCTGGTTTCCGGTCAGCGTCGCCCGGTCGCAATCCCCTAGCGGCGCGCTTCGAAGACCTCTCGGCCACCCAGGTAGCCGCGCAGCACTTCCGGCACGGTCACCGAGCCGTCAGCGTTCTGGTAGTTCTCAAGGATCATCAGGATCGACCGGGCCATTGCACACAGCGTGCCGTTCAGCGTGGCCACCGGACGCGGCCCACCCTCGTCCCGGTAACGGATGCCCAACCTGCGGGCCTGGAACTCGGTGCAGTTGGACGTGGAGGTGATCTCGCGGTAGCGATCCTGGCTCGGCACCCAGCCGTAGCAGTCGTACTTGCGGGCCGCCGACAGTCCCAGGTCGCCGGACGCCACATCCAAGACCTGGAAGGGGATGCCGAGCGAGGTCAGGAACTGCTTCTCGTAGTCAAGTAGGCGTTCGTGCTCGGCTTCGGCGTCCTCAGGACGGCAGTAGACGAACATCTCGAACTTGTCGAACCAGTGGACGCGGAAGATGCCACGGGTGTCCTTCCCGTAGCTACCGGCCTCGCGGCGGTAGGCGGGGCTGAAACCGGCGTAGCGCAACGGCAGCGACCCAGCGTCCAAGATCTCATCGGAGTGGTACGCCGCCAGCGGCACCTCTGCGGTCCCGACGAGGTACATGTCGTCGCGCTCGAGGTGGTAAACGTCCTCGGCGGCCTGGCCCAGAAAACCGGTGCCCTCCATCGCGCTCGGTTTCACCAGCGCGGGCGGGATCATCGGCGTGAACCCCCACTCCAGCGCCTTCGCCAGCGCGTGCTGGATCAGCGCGAACTCGAGCAGGGCCCCGGGGCCGGTCAGGAAGTAAAAGCGGGAACCCGAGACCTTGGCGCCACGCTCCATATCGATGGCGCCGATCAACTCGCCGATCTCCAGGTGGTCGCGCACCGTGATGGCCTCGGCCACGAAGTCGCGCGGCGTCCCAACGGTCTCGATCACATACAGGTCGTCCTCACCGCCGGTCGGCACGCCATCGATGACGATGTTGCCGAACAGCTTCATTGCCTGGTCGAACCGCTCCTCAGCGGCGTCCACCGCACTGGCCAACTGCTTGACCTGAACCGCCAGCTCCTTGGTGCGGGAGAGCAACTGCGTCTTGTCGTCCCCCTTGGCGCGTGCCACCTGCGCGCCAAGCGATTTCTGCTCGGCACGAGTGGTCTCGAAGGCGCTGATCGCCGACCGACGGGCCTCGTCGGCAGCGATAGCCTCGTCGACCAACTCGACGGACTCGCCGCGAGCCTGCTGGGATCTGCGGAGACGGTCTGGGTCGGTACGCAACACCTTGGGGTCGATCATGGCGCACATCCTAGCGAAGGCCCCGACCGGCCATTTCGTCGTAGTCTGGTGGCAACGTCCAGCAGGTAGGTGCTCACGTGGAAACCAGTTCGCCCGAGGCCGCAGATGACGGCGTCGCCACGGTGCGTCGGCTTGCCGTGGTTTTCAATCCGACCAAGGTGGCTGATGTGACGTGGCTGACTGCGATCAGCAGGGCGGCCGCCCGGCACGGCGGCTGGGAGCCGCCGTTCTTCCTGCCGACCGCAGCTGACGATGCCGGCCGAGTGGCCACGCAGCAGGCATTGCGTTTGGGCGCCGACATGGTCATCGTGTCCGGTGGCGACGGCACGGTTCGCGCGGTCGGCACCACCCTCCAAGGCAGCGGAGTGCCCTGTGCGATCATCCCGTCGGGCACTGGCAACCTGTTGGCCCGCAACCTGGGAATCCCACTCGATCTAGATCGGGCACTCGAATTGGCCTTCGACGGAGAGCCACGGCGGATCGATCTGGCCAGGCTGGTGCTCGACCACGACGAGGAGAAGGCGATCACCTTCACCGGCATGGCCGGTATCGGCTTCGACGCGGCCATGATGCGCGACACCGACGAAGGCCTGAAGCGGGCCGTTGGCAACGTCGCCTATGTCGTCGCCTTCGCCCGACACATCGCTATGCGACCCCGCCCGGTCCGGATGCGATTGGACGACCAACCCGAAGTGCGCCGCCGGGCGGTGCTGATGATGGTTGGCAACACCGGTCAGTTGCAAGGTGGGGTGTGGCTCTTCCCGGGCGCCAAGCCGGACGACGGCCAACTCGACGTGCTCATCACCGCACCAACCCACCTCGGCAAGTGGGCGAAGCTGGCGCGCTCGTTGCTTCGCCGGTCCTCAGATCCGGTGGTCGAGTACTGGGCGGGTTCAAAGGTCGTCTTCGAGGTGGACAACCCGATCGCCTGCGAGGCGGACGGCGACATCGAGGGCATGGGCACCCACTTCGAGTTCAGCGTCGTGCCAGGCGCAATGCTCGTGATCGCGCCGCGCACCAAGTAGCGCTCAAGGCAACTCCGACGCCCACTACTGCGCCCGGTCGAGGGCCTCGACCCAGGTCTTGGCACGGCTGTAGTCGGCGTCCTCACCACCGAAGGGCACCTTGGGCCGCTTGCGATCGGCGCGCGGGTAGCTGCCCAGGAAGACCACGTCCTTGCAGATCCGGTGCAGGCCCATGAGCGCCTCCGCGAGGCGTGAGTCGCTGAGGTGGCCCTCCGCGTCCATGCTGAAGCAGTACTCACCCAAGGTGGTCTTGGTCGGACGCGATTCGATGCGGCACAGGTTGACCCCGCGGACCGCGAGCTGTTGAAGGATCTCGAGCAGTGCACCGGGGTGGTCCTCGTGCATATAGGCGACCAGGGTCGTCTTGTCGTGGCCGGTGCGCTGTGGGCAGGGACCGGGCGCAGTCACCAGGACGAAACGGGTGGCGGCACTGGGGTTGTCGCTGATGCCCGTGGCCACGCTGACCAGCCCATACATCTCGCCGGCCACCGGAGCGCAAACCGCGGCGTCGAACTCCGACTCCGGATGGCTGACCATCTGCGCCGCACCTGCGGTCGACCCACGCTCTACGATCATGGCGTCCGGCACGTTGGCGTCCAGCCAGCCACGCACCTGCGCGATCGCGTGCGGGTGGCTGATCACCCGTTGCACTTGCGCGAGCGTCGTGCCCGGGCGGACGCACAGGTCGAAGCTGACCGGGATCACGACCTCGGCGACGATCTGCAGCGGCGCGGTGGGCAGCGCCAGGTAGTCCAGCGTGGCGCTGACCCCACCCTCGATCGAGTTCTCGATCGGCACCAAGGACGCGTCCACGTCGCCGACGCGGACCGCGTCCAGGGCGCGTGTGACTGTTGGATAGGCGATCGCCGGCTCGTCGCCGAGGGTCAGCAACGCCTGATGGGTGAACGTGCCCTCTGGCCCGAAGAAACCGCGCATGACGCACAGACTAGTCGGTGATATACCCTATGGGGTATGCTGTTCGCATGTCACTCTCCCCGTGCACCCTGACGCTTCCGGTGCTGCTCGGCTTGGCCGTGGGCCTCAACTCGTCGGCCGGTTGGGGAATGCTGGCCGGCGTGGTCGCCTTCATCATCAACGTCGGCCTCGACAAGGTGCGCGGCAACCCCGGCTGCTCGCTGAACAACCGCGCCGCTCAGGCGTCCGCACATCCCAGCCTCGCCCAACCGGTGGCCGACCACGGCATCCGGGTGCCGTCGCCTCAGTCGGGCAGGCAACCCGTCGCCTGAGCCGGACGCCCCGGCGCTACTGTCGCTGCCGCCCGGCATCGTGACGGATTCACCCTCGAAGTCGCGGGCAGATCGGTCACGTCGAATGAACTGGTGGGCGTGATCCAGCGTCCAGCCTGGACGACCTTTCACCAGGACGCTTTCTGCATCGCGTAAAACTGGCGGCATGAGCATGCCTTATTCGAACCCGCCGTCCGACCAGTACAGTAC
>CALMKG010000366.1 GCA_937867175.1 uncultured Propionibacterium sp.
GGACGTCGTCCCGCTCCCGCCCGCCCGCCAGGCGATCATCGACGCCGGCGGCCTCATCGCCTACACACGGAAGAAGATGCTGGAGGCTCAGGCGAGGGGCTGAGGCACGACTGGCCTTCGCTCGCGGCCTTCTGATGAGCCAGTAGCGACGAGGTGCAGATGAGGAGAGCTTGGCGGTACGCGATCGCGCTCTTGCTCGTGGTCGCGTGCCGCAGGCCCGCGTCCAACGAGGGCCGCGTGGAGGTGATCTCCGATCCCGGCGAGATCGCCGCCGCGCGCGCCCTATACGCTGAGCGCCGCGCAGCGCTCCTGTCCGAGCTCCTCCAAGAGCCCGGACGAATCCGGGACTTTGACCGGGAAGCACTGGACGTCGTGCGGGAGAACCGACCGCAGGTGCTGGTCGCGCTCCGGAAAGCGACTGAGAATGAAGGTGCTCCGGCCGCAACTCGACTCCAGGCCCTCCTCGCGATTCAGCTCCTGGGCGAGCAGGCCGCTCCCCGCGAGTTGGCAGCTCTGGCGTGCGCTGACACGGACGCCGCGCTCGAGCTGACGAGCCGGCTCTGGGACCTCTATCCCGACTCGACACCCTTGCCGCGCGAGCTCAGATCGTGCGTCGTCGACTGGATCGGGAGCTCAGACCGTCGGTTGCTGAAGGCAGCCTTGCGGATCGTCGCGTATCGCGACGTGCCTGAGGCGGCGGATGCCGTCTTTGCTCGTCTGGAGGATACGGGCGAGAAGGACGACGAGCTGTTCCTGGCTGCCGCACGTCTCCGGCCGACCGACGCATTACTGACACGACTCGAGAAGAGGCTGACCCCTGTCGATACGATGGGCGGACGTTCCGGCCTCGACGCAGTCTGCGCCCTCGGAAAGGCCGCACAGGACGCCGCTCTCCGACTTCGGGCCGCACGCGTCGCCGCCCGGCACATCGCTCGGCAGCCCGAGATCGCGTGGATCGATGGCGCGACGATGGGCGCACTCGAGTTCATCGGCACGGTGGAACCCTCGAACGCCGCGAAGGACCTCCTGGCGGAAGTGGTCACGTCCGCGAAGTCGAAGTTGGTTCGGCAGCACGCCATCGAACGGATCGCCGAGAGTGACCCGGCGAAGGCGATCGACCTCGCACGGCGCGCCGGTCTCGAGCTGCCGCCGCGCCAGGAATCGGCTACCGCCTCCAAGTCGCTCGAGGAGTGCGCACGCATCCTCGTGGAAGAGCGCGTCCTTGCACGGGCGGAGACAAGCGACGCGCTGGCCAAGGCCCGAGCCGTCAGTGTGGACCCTGACGCGAACGTCTCCGGGCCCGAGGCTCTTCTCGAGGCGGCTGGGCGCCTCCTCGCGTTCGACGTCGAAACCGGCATGTTCCCCAACCGTCATGACCTCCTCATTGGGGACCTTGCTCGGGCAAGCGCCGGACTGTTTCACCCGGAGGCTATCGTCGAGTCGTATGAAGCGGGACCGACGGAGTCGGATCCCGTGAACTACCGGGTCCAGTTCGTGCACAGCGGATCTCTGTACCGCTTCCGTCCGAAGGACCTCGGAGACTGGTACGACCTTGATGCCGTGATCGTCGCCGCGCATCGCGCGTTGGCGGACGCAGGCGTGACCGAGCGTTTCGCGATGATTGCCACGGGGGATCAGACGGCGATGCTCGTCTTCGCGAAGCCCGAGGCCCTCCGGAAGGCCGCCTCGCGACTCGGCCTCGCCCTGGAGACCGAGCGCGACCGTCCCTTCACCGTCGGGAAGGCCTACGAGGATAGGGTCCGGGACGCCCTCGGGAAGTAGCTCGAGCAACTCATGTCGGAGCATGAAT
>CALMKG010000367.1 GCA_937867175.1 uncultured Propionibacterium sp.
AGAGGTACCGCAGAATGTGCCGCGACATCTTCCCGCAGCCGTACTGCACCACCCGAATCTTCGACACCTCGACCACCCCTTAGGTTCACCAAAGCGTCGCGACCGCGAACGAACGAGCGGAGCCAACATCTGCGTTGGACCGTGCCGAGACCGACGACGCGCTCTGGGCTCAGCATACCCGTCGGCGGCTGCTGAGATGCGACGGCTGCGGATCGGCACGGTCGCCCTCCCCTGCCCGGGGCCATCTCAGCCTGTCGCGTCAGACCCGACCTCCGCCAACACTGTGTCTCACCATGCGAGATGGCAAGTCGAGGGATTTGGTGCATGCGCATGGAGCTTGGCACAATCTGGGGCATATCCGAGTGTAACCGATTACACAGCTTTGGTAAGCGGAATCGACCCCCACCGCAATGCCCGTTGAGCAACGAGGGAGCAGTCACGATGATCGTGCCCAGACACTACGAAAACCTCGACATTCTACATGAGAACACCATGCCGAAACGCGCGTACTACATCCCGGCATCGCAGCCGATGGGCCCGCTGATCGCCGATCGAGATCAGTCGGATCGTGTCCAGATGCTCAACGGCCAATGGCGGTTCCGGTACTTCGAGAGCATCCACGACGTGCCGGAGGACTTCTTCCTCGGCGACCAGGGGTCGCCCGGCTTCATTGAGGCACCGGTTCCCAGCGTCTGGCAGACCTTGGGATTCGACTGGCACCAGTACACCAACATTCGCTACCCGATCCCCCTTGACCCGCCCTACGTCCCCCAGGACAACCCGGCCGGGGCCTACCTACGCGAGTTCGAGTACACCCCCGACCCCCACGCCCCCCGGGTCCACCTCAACTTCGAAGGTGTCGATTCCTGCCATTACGTGTGGCTGAACGGCAAGTACATCGGCTACAGCCAGATCTCGCACGCCACCAGCGAGTTCGATGTGACCGACCTGCTGGTGGCAGGCACCAACCGGCTGGCCGTACTCGTCCTCAAGTGGTGCGTCGGCACCTACCTGGAAGACCAAGACAAGTTCCGGACGAGTGGCATCTTCCGCGACGTCTACCTGCTGAAGCGTCCCGAGCAGGTCGTGTTCGACTACTTCACCACCACGGAGATCCATCCGGCTCTTGCGGTGGTACGGATTCGCGCCGGCTATCTGGGTGCCCCCGCCGACACCCACATCACGATCAAGGACGCCGGTGGCTCCGTCGTGGCAAGCGGGCGGTTGCAGCCCTCGGCTGGTGATCCCGACTACACCCATCGAGCGGAATTGAGGATCGCCGAACCACGGTTGTGGAACGCCGAGGACCCATACCTGTACACGATGCAGATCGAAACCAGGGACGAGGTGATCACCGACCGCCTGGGCATCAGGGAGATCCACGTCGACGGCAATGTCGTGAAACTGAACGGACAGCCCGTCAAGTTCAGGGGCATCAACCGGCACGACTCCGACCCGGTGACCGGTCCGGTCATCAGCATTGACCAGTTGATGGTCGACCTTCGGATGATGAAGCAGCACAACTTCAACGCGATCCGCAGCAGCCATTACCCGAACTCGCCGTACCTCTACCAACTGTGCGACCAGTACGGGTTCTACGTGATGGCCGAGGCCGACAACGAAAGCCACGGAACCCAGTCACAATACCTGCCCGACTCGTCGTTCGAAAACCAGGTCGTGCACTGGAACGAGCGGATCGCGGACAACCCCGACTTCGTCCCGATGACCCGCGACCGAACCCAGGCCTGCGTCCACGTGCAGAAGAACCGGCCGTCGGTGGTCATGTGGTCGCCCGGGAATGAATGCGGCTACGGCATCACCTTCGAAGACTCGCTGCGTTGGGTGAAGGAGTTCGATCCCTCCCGCCTGACGGTCTACGAGAGCTCTTATTACGACGACGGCAAGCGCAAATACGACTATTCCAAGATCGACATTTACTCCCGGATGTATCCGCCGCTGTCGGACATCCGCCAGTACCTCGACGCCAAACCCGACAAACCGTTCTTGTTGCTGGAGTACTGCCACGCCATGGGCAACGGTCCGGGTGACTTCGAGGACTACTTCGAACTGATCGACACAGAGCCCGGCATGTGCGGAGGCTTCGTCTGGGAGTGGTGCGACCATGGCGTCTTCAAAGGGTACGCCGAAGACGGCAGGGCGATCTACTACTACGGCGGCGATCACGGCGAGCAGATCCACGACGGCAACTTCTGCCTCGACGGGCTCGTCTTCCCCGACCGTCGGCCACATACGGGGCTGCTGGAGTTCGCCAACGTCCATCGTCCCGTTCGAGTGGCCGGATTCGACCAGACCACCGGGGCCCTTCGCCTGCAGAACAAGCTCGACTTCACCGACCTGGCCGGCCTGGTGGCGGTCGTCTATGAGGTGACCCGCGACGGCGAGGTCGTGGAGACCGGCGCAGTCGGGGCACTGCCGTCCATCGCACCGGGGGCCACCGGGACGATCCCGCTCGGCATCACCGTGCCCCAGACCGGAAAATGCTTCCTCAAGGTCAACTACCACCTGAGCCAGCCGGCATGCCTGGTGCCTGCCGGTCACCTGCTCGGCTTCGACGAGATCCAAC
>CALMKG010000368.1 GCA_937867175.1 uncultured Propionibacterium sp.
ATGATTCATCTGAGGCAATACGCAGACAGTGAATGACATAATGTCAGTTATCGGCGATCTGTCGGCACGAGGCACACCAGCCTCAGGGCATCGCTGATGCCTCTTCAACCAGTTCAGCCTCAGTCGGCCTTGGATCGACATCACGCATGAGGATCCGCTGGGCGATCTCGGCCGGGAACATCTGCTCGATGTCGGCCTGCAAGGCTGACTGCCGTGGGTACTGCACATCGACGATCTCGAGTTCGCCCATGTCGATTCGTCTTGTGGTGACCACCGCCGGGATGGCTCCTGCGGTGGTCACTTCAGCGTGCTCCCCGGTCGTGAAGTCGCCGCAGACGAGCCACACGTAGTGAACGTCGAGTTTCGATCTGTCCTCCGTGGTGGAACCGAGTAGGTCGACCCCGCACAAGAAGGCACCCGTGAGCACGCCACCGAGCAGGACTTCGTCGATGACCCGAGTATCGGACTGGAGTTCCTGACGCAGAGCGGCATGCAGCCCGAGGTTCCCGGTCGGCGAGGAAGGCGACATGGGTGGGTTGGGATCCGTCGCCACCTCGGAGGCCGGCCGACCACCATCGTTGAGTGAAACGGCCAGAACGGTCGTCGCCGCGGTTGCTGCCAGTGCAGTTGCGATGCCGAGTGTCGCCCTTCGACGCCTCGAGCGAGCCGTTCTGCCCGCCAGCAGCGCCGGATCCCCGACTGGAATCCTGACTGCTTCTGCCCGAGCTTCCAGTGCTGCGGAAATCCGCTGATCGAGGTTATCGACGTTCATCGAATGCTCCCTCCTCGTTGTTGAGGGTGGACCTGAGATGGTCACGGGCTTTGGACGCTTGGCTTCTGACTGTGCCGGGAGCCATGCCGAGGACGGCGCAGATCTCAGGCTCGCTGAGGCCTTCGTAGTAGCGCAGGACGATGACCGCGCGTTGACGGGGAGGCAAAGCGCGCACCGCGCGCCACACGACGTCGTGCTCGCCCAACTCGGCTGCCGAGTCATCGACCGAGGGCTCTGGCCCCATCTCGAAGGGCACCTCACGTAGTCGGCGTCTTCGCCAGCCACTGATCGCCAGATTGGTGGTCACGGTGCGCAGATAGGCGCCTGGGTTGTCCGGCGGCTGCCGCCTCCACGCGGCCCAGAGCCGGACCATGGCTTCCTGAACCAGGGCCTCAGCGGCTCGCTGGTCGCCAACGAGCAGGACCGCGCGGCGCAGCGCCGTTGGATACTCGCTCCGGATGAAGTCCGCAGCGTCGCCGCCCATGTCGATCCTCACGTGAACTATGACGCGATCAGAGGACGCACCGATGCCTCGGGCCAGCCCGGAGTCGGCCCGGACTCGAACTCCTGCATGTCCGAACGATCTCACGAGCCCAATCGATGCGGTCGGTGTTCGAGTCGGTGCTCGCGTCATTCGCCGCATCTTGAGCCGAGGCCGCCTTGCCGGTCTGTACGCCGAGCACCGACTCACGGGAGGCTGGCGTCATGCGCACACTGACCTTCGGCATGAACGTGAGCCTGGACGGCTACATCGCCGCACCCGGCGACGACATCGGTTGGAGCGTCCCGAGTGACGAGTTGTTCCAGTGGT
Source organism: uncultured Propionibacterium sp. (assembly GCA_937867175.1). Lineage (GTDB taxonomy): Bacteria > Actinomycetota > Actinomycetes > Propionibacteriales > Propionibacteriaceae > Brooklawnia. The sequence goes on from CALMKG010000368.1 coordinate 1,584, forward strand.
GGTCCGACCGGGTCGGGGAAACCGGGCTGTCTCTGTACGGACGCAGGCTGTGGGACACCATGAGCCCCTATTGGCCGACCGCCGATCAGCAGCCTGGCGTCACAGCGGCGGAGATCGAGTTCGCCCGCCGCTGGCGGGACATGCCGAAGGTGGTGTTCTCCTCGACGACCAGATCCGTCGACTGGAACACCCGCCTGTTCACCGGCGACGCGGTCGCCGAGATCACCCGGCTCAAGGCCGAGGGCGGCGGACCCATGGACATCGGCGGGGCCACCCTCGCCGCGGTGGCCATGCGGGCCGGGCTGATCGACGAGTACGTGCTGGCCACCGCCCCGGTCCTGGTGGGCGGCGGCACGCCATTCTTTGCGGCCCTGGACAACTGGGTGAACCTGAACCTGGTCGAGACCCGGACGTTTCCGGGTGGCGTCGTCCTCACCAGGTACGAGACGCGGCGCTGAGTCCGCGCTTGATCAGTCGGTCTGCTTGGTGTCGACCACGGCGACGCACAGTCGCTGCCACGCCGCGAGCAGCCGATTGTCGCCGGCCGCCGCGACCAGCTCAGAGTCATTGACCGCCACGGCCGATGCGCAATGGACCGCGTCGTAGCCCCGCAGCTCCAAGGAGCGTGCCAGGGAGGCTGCACTCGCCGCGAGCTCCCCCGTCAGTTCAACCACGTGCACGTCGGGCCAGATGTCGTTGAAGTTCGCCCACGCCTCATCGTGCTCTGCGGCCGAAATGCGCCGCTGGCGCTCGGCCATAGCCAGCGCAGCGGCCACCTCGACGTAGGACAACATGGAACTGAGACGCCGGTCGGCGTTCTCCCAGAGCCGCCGACAGATCTCTGATGAGGACTCGGCAATCAGAACCGGAATGACCGCCGAGGTGTCGAGGTAGATGTTCAACGGCGCTGTTCATCGATCAGGTCGCTGACAGTGCCTGAGGCCCTGACCGGAGCTGGCAAGGGTCGCCGCCCGCGGCGAGCCGGCTGCACGTGCCCCTCTGCGATCAGCTGCTCCAGCTTCGTGGGCGACCCAACAGGCACGATGCGTGCGACGGGTCGGCCGTGATCGGTGACCGTGATCGTGTGGCCTTCTCGCACGCTGGCCAGGTGACGGCTGAGACCGTCGCGCAACTCGCGGACCCCGACATCCATCACATGCTCCCCCTGTGGCTACTTTTGTTCCCCCAAATATAGCCACCATACGAGACCCGTGTCCATTGCCGGGGACACGCCGGGCAGGCGATACGTTGCCGTATCCGATACAGTACTATATCCATTGGTCCGCCGCGGGCCGAGAAGACGATGACGGAGGGGCGCATGCCGCCGGTACCGG
>CALMKG010000369.1 GCA_937867175.1 uncultured Propionibacterium sp.
GATGCGTGACGAAACGCGCGACGCTCATCGAATCGAGGCTGATTTCGGGTCCCAGGCTGGTCGAGATCTCGCTGACTATCTGACTCAGTGACTCGGTCATCGCCACGGTCTCTGAAACATCGGCGCGGGCGAACCAGATGATCCGCGATGGCGAGCAGCAGTGCCTGACTCAGGTGTATCCCGGCCGTCGAGGTGGCCAGGTCGACCGCTCGCCGGGCCACCTCGAATGACTCGATCGGGATCTCGGTCACGAAGTCGGTCAATTGCCGTAGGTCGGCGGGTCCGGAGGGAGAGAAAATCTCGTGGGCCACGCCCAGCTCGATCCGGTCGCCCAGTTGTCTCCCGAAGCCGATACCACGCCCGAGCAGGATCAATCGCCCACCACCGGTATCGACCATCACCGCATTGTTGTTGAGAACGCGGAGCAGCGTGCCAAGGTCGGCCGTCATCTTCTCCCCTCCTTCCCGTATTCTGTTCTGCGAGGCCGTCCGCCCTACAGCGTCATCCCGTTCGTCCGAATCACTTCCGCATACCAGTCGAACGACTTCTTCTTCGACCGCTCCATGGAGCCACGACCTGAATTGTCACGATCTACGTAGATCATCCCGTACCGCTTCTTCATCTCACCGGTGGTAAACGAAACAAGATCGATCACGCCCCACGGGGTATAGCCCATGAGTTCGACGCCGTCCTCGCTGACCGCCTTCGCCATCTGCTCGATGTGCTGGCGCAGGTAGTCGATGCGGGAATCGTCGTCGATGCTGCCATCGGGATTCACCTCGTCGACGGCACCGAAGCCGTTCTCGACGATGAACAGCGGCAGATCGTACCTCTCAGCCAAGGTCGCCAAGGTGTACCGCAGCCCCACTGGATCGATCGGCCAACCCCAATCGCTGGCACCGATATAGGGGTTGTCCACCGAGTTCGGCAATCCCCCGTCGGTGCGTTCGGCTTCGGAGTAGACGTCCGACTTCACCACCGTCGACATGTAGTAGCTGAATCCGACGTAGTCGACCGTGCCGGCCGCGAGGATCTCGGCGTCTCCGTCGCGCCAGCCAATGTCGTATCCGTTCGCTTCCACCTCATGACGGGCGTACGCAGGATAGTGCCCGCGCACATGCACGTCAGGGAACAGGAAGCGCTCCCGGTTGGCCACTTGAGCAGCCATGACGTCGTCGGGGTTGCACGAGTACGGATAGATCGGCACATGGGAGACCATGGCGCCGACCTTCAGATCGGGATTGATCTCATGCGCGATCGCCACGGCCTGCGCGCTGGCCAGCAGCTCATGATGGGCCACCCTCAACAAGACCTCTCGGGGGTTGTCCTGGTCTGTCAGAGTGACGCCCGAATTCGTCCAAAGAAAGAGCGGGTTGCGGGTGTCCATCTGATTGTTGATCTCGTTGAAGGTCATCCAGTACTTGACCTTCGTGTGGTAGCGCTCGAAGCAGACCCGAGCGAATCGCACAAACAGATCCACCACCCTGCGATCTCGGAAGCCGCCGTATCGCCGGGCGATATGCAGCGGCACCTCGAAATGCGAGAGCGTGATGACGGGCTCAATGCCGTACTTGAGCAATTCGTTGAAGAGATCGTCATAGAACCGTAGACCGGCCTCATTCGGCTCGCTCTCATCGCCCTGCGGGAAGATGCGCGTCCATTGAATGGACGTCCGGAAGCACTTCAGCCCCATCTCGGCAAACAGAGCGATGTCTTGACGATAGCGGTGGTAGAAATCGATGGCTTCATGATTCGGGTAGAACTCGCCGACCTCGACGGTCTCGGTCACTCGCCGGGGCACCCCATGGGCGCCACCGGTGAGCACATCGACGACACTCGGGCCTTTGCCGCCCGCGTCCCAGCCGCCCTCCAACTGGTGGGCGGCGACTGCCCCGCCCCACAAGAAATCTGCTGCGAATTGACTGCTCACTTGGTTGCTCCTCCGATTCTCAGTTAGAGACTTTCTCTTCTTCTGCCGACGCCAAGGTGACCGCCGCCAGCAGTTCTTCTCCAGCCTTCACCACAGTTGCAGGCGCAGGCAACACATCGCTGTATTTCTTCGAGTTGGTGACGATGACCGGGGTGACGACCGAGTACCCGGCGTTCTGGATGGCGTTGATGTCGAATTCGATCAGAAGATCACCCTTCGAAACCAGCTGCCCGGCGTCCACATGGCAGGTGAAGTGCTCGCCCTTCAGTTGCACGGTGTCGATCCCGATGTGGATGAGCACTTCCACACCGTCATCGGAGATCAGGCCGACCGCGTGCTTGGACGGCAGGACCGCCACCACTTTGCCGTCGAACGGAGCGAAAACCTTGCCCGCCGACGGATCGACGGCCACACCTGAACCCATGGCACCCGAGGCGAAGACAGGATCGGGAACCGACTCCAGCGGCACCACGCGTCCGCTCAGCGGGCTTGACATTATGGTGGCGCTCTGCGCAGCCGCCAGGGCGGTGTCGTAGGCGACCTGCGCCGACTTCTGGAGTTCCGCGGTACCCTCCGCCCGCTGCTCCTCCTCGGTGGGGCTGTCGACGGGATCGTTGAAACCGATGAAGTAGACAAGCGCCATGGCTCCGAAGAATGCGATCGCCGAGCCGATGGCCTGGCCGAGCAGCGAAGTCGGGTTGTCCGGGCTCTGGGCATTGACGATGGTCAGCATGCCGGGCAGACCGGCGTACGCGTAGTAGCGCGAACCGAACAGCGAGATGACGATCGCGCCGGCCGCGCCGGCGATGCAAGCCAGGATGAACGGGCGCTTCAGCCGCAGCGTCACACCGTAGATGGTCGGCTCGGTGATGCCGAAGATGCCGGTGACGGCCGCCGAACCTGCGACGCCACGCAGTTGCTTGCTCTTGGTCTTCAGGAACACGCCGAGGGCCGCACCTACCTGGGCAATGACGGCTGCGGTTTGGA
>CALMKG010000370.1 GCA_937867175.1 uncultured Propionibacterium sp.
GGACGCATGCAGGTACCAGACCGTCAACTGATTGCGCCGATGCTCGCGGGCGAACTCGCGGCAAACGCCCAGTGCCGCCGGCAGGACCGACGCCGGGTCGGAATTCGGGTGCAGCCAGATCTCGGCTTCGGTTGGGCCGTCGCTGCCGAGGTTCGCCTCCAGTTCGACGGCGGCGAAGTCGACCCCGTCGGCGCTGAGCAGCGCCCAATCCTTGACGATGGGCGGCACCTGGTTCCGCACTGCGGCGGCGACCTCACGACCCAGCCAGGCGAGCTCTGCGTTGCCCACGCGGCTGTTTGAAACCGCCGCCGTCAACTGCTCGACTCGTTCTGCCTGCCCGGCTAGCTGTTCGCCGGGGCTCAACTTCACGGTCTCCACCAAATCAGCATAGGACCATCCCGCTGCGGAGCCGCCCGGACGGCGGCGGGCAGGCCAATAGAGTGAAACCATGACTGGCCCCATTGAGCGGATCGCGATAGTCGGAACCGGCGCGATGGGTGGCATGTACGCCGCCCACTTCGCCCGGGCGGGGTTCGAAGTCGAGCTGGTGGCTCGCGGGGAGCGCGCCGAGCGGCTCCGTGCGGGTCTGACGGTGAACGCTGAGCCGCTGGTGGCGTCGGTGATCGACATCGACCAAGTTCAGGACGCCGAGCCCGCCGACCTGCTGATCTTCGCGGTCAAAGACCGGCACCTCGCCGACGCGATCACCGACGCCGCCGCGGTGGTCGGGCCGCAGACGATCATCCTGTCGATCCTGAACGGCCTCGACTCCGAAGACCGCATCGCGGCCCGCTACGGCAACGAGCGGGTGCTGCTGTGCGTGGCACTGGGCATGGATGCCGAACGGGAAGGCCACCAGATCCGCTTCCGACAGGCCGGCCGGCTGGTCTTCGGCCGCGCCTTGAACGGCCCCGAACCGGACGCGAGCGTGGCTGCCGTCCAGCAGGCACTCGACCGGGCCGGACTGGCCTGGCAGACCCCACCCGACATGCGGCAAACCATCTGGTCGAAGTTCTACTTCAATGTCGGCATCAACCAAGCGTCCGCATTGCTGCACGCACCCTACGGGGCGTTCCAGGCCGACGGGGACGCCCGACGGCTGATGAAGGCGCTGATGACAGAGGTCTTGCAGATCGCGGTCGCGGAAGGGGTCGGCCTGGGCGACCAGGATGTCGCGCGGTGGGACGCTGTGCTGGCGAGCATGCCAGCCGCCGGCTGGACGTCGATGGCCCAAGACACCAATGCCGGCCGCGAGACCGAGGTCGAGACGTTCGCCGGACGTGTGGTCGCCCTCGGTGAGCGGCATGCCATCCCGGTCCCGTTCAATCAGGCGATGCTGTGGGCGCTGCGCGCCAGCCACCCTGATCAGGCGTAGCCGTGTCGGGCCTTGCTCTGGGCCTCTTGTGCCTTGAACAGGTTGAACCGCGGCAGGAACTTGTCCCAATCGATGGCGTGGGCGTCCAGTTCGGGGCCGTCGATGCAGGCATGCTTGCGGACCATCTTCCCGTCCACCGCGAACGGCACCATGCACGCACCACACATGCCGGTGGCGTCCACCATGATCGAGTTCAGCGATGCGATCGTCTTCACCCCATAGGGCTTCGACAGATCTGAGACCGAACGCATCATCAGCGGCGGGCCGATCGTGGTGATTTCGGCGATCGGGCGTCCCGCACCGGCCGCGTTGGCGTCCAGCATCTGCTTGAGCGGCACGGTGACGAAGCCCTCGATGCCGAACGAGCCGTCGTTGCTGGTGTAGACCACCTCGAGTCGGTCGCCGAACTCGGCCTGCAGCTGGTCGACACGCTCCCCCTCACCGACCCAGAAGAGCAGGTCGGCGCTGCGGAACCCGGCGATCAGCGTGACGTGGTTGCCCAACCGCAGATGCTCCCGGGCGATCGGGTAAACCGGTGGCAGCCCGACGCCGCCAGCCGTGAACACCACCGTCTGCTCGTCCGACACCCGGTGAACTTCGCTCGGCTGCCCCAGCGGGCCGGCGACACCAGCCAACTGGTCGCCGACCTGGAGCTGGTTGATCCGCCGAGTGCTGGTGCCCATACCCTGGATGACCAGGACGATCGTCCCGGCGTTCGCGTCCCAGTCGGCCAAGGTCAGCGGGATCAGTTCGCCCTTCGGCTCACCCAGCACCCGGACGAACTGCCCGGCTCGGGCAGAACGGGCGATCAGCGGGGCGTAAACCTGCAGCTCGACGATGCCCGGCCCCAGCTCACGTCGTCCGGTGATGATGTTGGCCGCCCCGGCCAGTTCGCTGAACCGCTTGGCCCGTGAGACCATGTCACGGATCTCGGCCGCGGGCAGCAGGGACGCCTCCCCGATCTCGCGGGCGGCGGCCTGACCGTCACCGGCCGCCTTCACCGCCGTCGACCCACCGCGCGTCGCGTCGCCGCCGGAGTAGACGCCATCCAGCGAAGTGGCCTGGCTACCCTCGGTCAACTCCAACGCCCCGGCGGTGGTCACTGTCAGCGCCGGCTCGGAGTCCTTGATGATCGGGTTGGCCGAGTTCCCCAAGGCCATGATCACCAGATCGGCTGGCACCGTCTCGGTTCGGCCGGTGGCCACGGGACGTCGTCGGCCGGAAGCATCAGGCTCGCCGAGCTCCATCACCTCGAGCACCGCGGCGCGCACGAAATGGGTGGCATCGTCGCCGAGGAATTCGCTCGGCGAACGCAGTGTCGCCAGTTGTACACCCTCCTCCAGGGCGTGCTCCAACTCCTCGACGCGGGCCGGCATCTCGTCCTGGGTGCGCCGGTACGCGATAGTGACATGCCCGCCGAGCCGCCGGGCGGTGCGGGCGGCGTCCATCGCGGTGTTGCCGCCGCCGATCACCATCACCTGCTTGCCCCGGCAAACAGGCAGCGGCGTCTCATGGTCTTCGCGATGGCCCTGCATCAGGTTCACCCTGGTGAGGAACTCGTTGGCGCTCATCACGTTGAGCAGATGCTCACCGGGCACGTTCATGAACCGCGGCAGGCCGGCTCCCGAGCCGACGAAGATGTGTGCGAACCCGGCGTCCTTCAGTTCGGCGAGGGTGGCGGTCTTGCCGACCACGAAATTGGTGACGAACGTGCCGCCCAACGCCTTGATCTTGCCCACCACGTCGTCGATCAACGAATTCGGCAGCCGGAACTCCGGGATGCCATAACGCAGCACACCGCCCAACTCGTGGAAAGCCTCGAGGACCGTCACCGGATGGCCTTCGGCGGCCAGCAGGAAAGCATTGATCAGCCCGGACGGCCCAGACCCCACCACGGCGATCGGTGGCTTGGTGGCCACTTGCCAAGGGTCGGGCACGCCGGCGTACTTGGCGGTGTTGCCATCGGGGTTGACCAGCCGCTCACGCTGCGGCAGGAACCATTCCAGTTGGCCGATCTCGATTGGCCGGCCGGAGTGCGCACAGACAGACTGGCATTGCAGTTCCTGCGGACAGACGCGTCCGGTCACGTTGGGCAGCGGGTTGATCGACTCGATCAGATCCATCGCCTCACGGAAATGACCAGTGCCCAGCAGCGCCATCATGTCCGGGATCGCCACCTGCACCGGGCAGCCACCCTTGGGTTCGTTGCGGCCGGCCAGCAGTTCACCCAGCTGGCAGGGCTTGTCAGCGCACTGTTTGTCGCGCAGCGCCTCCAGCCAGACCAGCAGGTCGACCTCCCGCTGGGTGTAGCCGAGGGACAAGTAACCTAGATAGCCCTGATTGACCAGCTCGAAGTCCTCGCTGCGTTCCTCGGGTTCCCGGACGTACGGCGGGATCGACGCGTTCGCCGGCCAGCCCCGGCTGAGGCCGGCGAAGACCGGGTACCGCTGCGACAGGTGCGCGTCCAGGGCGCGGATGAACTTGCGTTTGGCACCCAACGGCAGGTTCCAGATGAACCGCATCAAGACCAGGGACGCGTCGTTACCCGCCAGGAGCTTGGCCCACAAGGTGTCGGTGAATTCGGCCGACAGCTCCGGCTGACGGAACTCGGCCGCCACGGCTCCCATGCCATCGGCTATGAAGATCTCCCGGAAGGCCCGCGGGTTGGTCTGTAGACGCCGACCCAGCAGATCCATCTGGCTCCGGTAGGTCTCCACCGCCTCGGAGCGACCCAGTTCCTCCACTTCGTCGGCGGTCCTGGTCAAGGCCTCCGACGCCCGCAGGTAGCGGGTGAGGTCATCACGCATATCGGTGCTCATCGGCCCATCCCCTCAGTGGATGATCTCGGCGTCGCAGTTGGCGACGACCTTCGCGATTCGCCGCCTCAGGTCCTCGGTCACCTCGGCCTTTTCCAGTGCGCCCGGAATGAGGCGAGCCGCGACCTTGGCCTGGCCGTCAACGATCACCTTGGTGCGCTCGAACAACTCCGGCAACTCCTGCCAGCAGTTCTTGCAGTCGGTGCACTTGGCGATGTCATCCGGGTCGAGCCGGACGATCGGCTGTCCGGTCGTCTGCTCGGCCGCGGTCACCGACGGTGCCGGGGCACCCCCGCTCATGCCGAGGCCACCCAAACCACTGCCGAAACTGGTGACCGGCTGGGCGTTCGTGGATGCCGCCAACTCGCTCATGGCGCGAGCGATCTCGTCCATGGAGGACTCGCGGGCTGCCATCGCCTGGTCATAACGGGACTGCAGGTCGGCCAGGTCGGACTTGTGCAGGGCCGTCAACCGGTCGAGGTTGACACCAGCCAGGTACTGCAGCAGCTGCCAGTAACGGCGCCGCTCCTCGACCAGACTCACCACCGCCGGGTTGATCCGCACCTTGATCAGGTGCAGATCGGCATCGGTGCTCCAGATGAAGGGGACGTGGGTGCCCCGGCTCGACTCCGGCAGGTCGATGTACTGCTCCACCGGCACCGCGATCGCGTCCAGTTCGACCGGCAACTTGCTGAACTGCTTCACGAACCGGGTCTCGCCCAAGGCGAAGGTGGCCGGGGTGAGTGGGCACTCGAACAGGCCCAGCTGCCCGCTGACATCGATGTACTCGATGGTCTGGGTGGTCCAGGTCCGGTCGGGATCGGGGTTGCCATCCAGATCGAACCA
>CALMKG010000371.1 GCA_937867175.1 uncultured Propionibacterium sp.
CGGACGCGCCGGTGCTTGCTCAGGCGCTGGGTGGACCGCTGCCGGTCACCTTGGACGTGCACCGTCACGAGCTTGAACTCACCGCTGGGCAGCGGTTGTTGTTGTGCAGCGACGGACTGGTCGACATGGTTCCCGATCCTGAGATCGAGCGCCTGCTTGGGGACCCCGACCCGGTGCCCGCGCTGGTGGCGGCCGCGCGCGCGGCGGGCGGCCTGGACAACATCTCGGTCGTCCTGGTCGAGGTGGTCAGCTCCCCGCTGGCGAAGCTGGCCGCCAGCCAGGTCGAACTCTGAGGCCCGACGTTTGCCGGACGGGCTCTCAATGCCCAGCCCGCACCTGCGCAATCTCGTTCTCCAGTTCGTTGATGCGCTTCAGGCGGGTACGGTTCTGCTTGTTGGCTGCGAGTGCCACTAGGTAGAAGGCACCGAAGAGTACCGGCATCAGAGGTTGCAGGTGGATGTTCAGCGATCCGCCCGCCGACCAGTCTGGGCTGAGCACCCGCGGGACGCTCGACATCACCGACAGCGTGGTGAGCAGGCCGAGCCACCAGATCCCGCGCTGCGGTTCAGGCCCACTCATGTGCGCTCGCACGAGACGACAGACCAGTATCACGAAGAACGAAGTGATGACGCCTGTCGGCCACAGCCACCCCCAGACGTAGTCGAAGGTGGGCGGCCACTGCCAGCCGGACGGGAGATGGTCGAGCATTGCAAGCAGGTACCCGTCGAGCTGGGCGTCCAGGTCGACCACGTACCCTTCACGGCCCAGCCACCAGCTGTGCAGTAGGGTCAGCAGCAGGTGACCCATCCCCCACCAGAAGAGGTAGACGAGAATCATCAACCCGATGGACCAGCCCATCGCCCCGCCGATAGCACCCCTGAGCTCACGTCGCCACCAGCTGCCATCGCGCTCGGGCAGCCGCTGATTCCGGATCCGTTCCTCCAGGTCGGCGACCTGACGGCCACGCGCCTCGGCCTCAGCCTGCACTTCTCGTTGACGTTCAAGTTCCAGGCGTTCAGCCTCGGAGAGGGCTGCTGGCACACTGGCCAGCCGCACCGCAGCGGCCAGGAATCCCTCCGACGCCGGAGGCAGCGAATTGAACCAACTGACCTTCCCAAACTCGGGTCGGCTGGTCTCTCTTTCCGCCCGGTTCTGCGCCCCGCGGCTGGTGGGGTCGGCGGCCCGCTGCAAAGTGAGGGCTCGCACTATGCCGGCACTCGACTGATCGTTCTTCGCCTTAGGAGGCAGATTGCTGCTCACCTTCCTGGCCAATGACGTCCACTCGTTGTTCAGCTGGGTCAGCGCCTCGTTGTCGAGCATGGTGCCGAAGTGCCGCAGCGCCTCCGTGGTGAAGACCTGCTCGCATGCCTCGGCGTTGCGTGCCAGCTCAGCGAGCCCACCGGGGGTGCCCAGATCAATCCTGAGGTAGATGGGACGATGTCCTGGTGCCAGCACCGCGCCGATGAGGGCGGCAGTGAGTTCGGGGCCTAGGGAGGACGCCCTGTCCGCGATGCGCTTCACCTTGCCGTATTCTGGTGCACCTTCACACCAGTTGACGAGGTCCTTCAGCCGTTGGCCCTGCGCCACCCGCCTGGCCTCCGGGCTCTCCTGTATCGCAGTACCGAGGCTGGCAGTGCTGCGATAGAGCCGGCCGTCGAACTCCAGAGCGCCGAGGTCGGTGGTAGGCCGCACTACCGGCGTATCATCGACGATCTTGGGGTTGCCGCCGCGCAGCCATTCCTGCACCTGCCGGTATCCCCAGCGTTTCTCGTAGTCGCGAATCAGTAATCCACGGACCAACGTCCGAACGCGAACATCGGTGACCTGTTCGGTGGGCACCGGCTTGGTGGCCAAGTGCTCCTCGATCAGTGGGTCGCTGACCCATGTACCGTCGGTGTGCTGGAACGGATGCCGTCCGGCTGCCAACTGGGCGATCGTCATGCCAAACGCCCACCAATCGCAGCTGGGACGCAGCGACGTGCGTCCCTCGGGGGCGAGGTAGGCCAATGTCCCCTGCCCGGTGTTGGTCACCCGGCTACGCTGCCCGAGGTCGGTGGTCAGACCAAAGTCGGTGAGCACAAGGTCGAGCGGCTTCACGGTGCGGATCAGGATGTTGGACGGCTTGATGTCGCCGTGCACGGTGGGGTGCATGGACGCGATCGCCTCGGACACCTCGGCGATGACCTGCTTCAAGGTCGCGGCGTCCAGCGGGCCGTCCTCCATCAACCGCTCAAGGGTTCCAAACCGGCAGTACTCCTGGATCTCGAAGTGGACGCCGGCTTCTTCGACCCGCTCGATGATGTCGACGGTGTGGTCATGCTTGAACGCACGCTCGTGCTGGGGGCTACCGAGCGGGTAGGCGTACCGGGGCTCCCGATCGAAGACCTTGATGGCTACCTCGTCGCCGGTGTCCCGCTCGACGGCCCGGTAAACGTGTGCCTCCCCGCCCCCGCCGAGGTGGTCCATCAGCCGATACCGGGACGCCAACCCGGGCGGCAAATTGTGTCGCCGGTACGGTTGCGGTTCGATCTCGGGGGCGTCGAGCGTCGTCTGGACTGGACCTGCCGAAGAATCGACCGTGGTCTTGGCAGGGCCTTGAGCGGACGCCGGCTGGTCCACGGTGGTCCTTGCAGGCGTTGCCTTGCCGTCAACGGTGGTGGCGCGTGGGTTGAATGACACTTGCAGAATCCTTGAACCAGTTGGGGCGGGCATTTTGGTCGGTCTGCGTCCTCGAGACTGCCCATCACGGCTAGTCGCCGCAGACACGGCACCATCCAACCACAGCTGCCAGCCTGATCGGTACGTGGTCCAGGCCGGCGTCTTTCTGCGACTCGACCTGAGGGAGTTCAGGACGATCAGCTGTCCAGGCTCACCTGCGCCACGGTCGGGGTGGCGTCATCGCTGGGAACCGGGTAGAAGCCGAGCGCGTCGAGCGCGTTGATGTTGAGACGCAAGGTGTCCAGAGTCGATTCCTTGGCCTTCTTGAAGGCACCCTCCGGGTCGCCTTCCCTCAACTCGTCCCAAGGGAAGCACATTGAGTTTTCCAAGTATTCCTTCTTCGCGGTGACGCCGGGCACGCCAACCCATCCGTAATGCCTTTTGAACTTGTACCAGTTGGTGTGCTCCTGTTGCAGGAAATCATCCGAGCCAAAGACCTCCTCCCCAGGGGGCTGATAGCCGGCAGGCTTGCTGCTCACCCATCGGTAGCCGCTGCGAGAGAACATCGTGAGCGCGTGCCACAGTGTCCTGAAGTTGGACTCCTTGTCGGACCGGCTTGCCTCCTCCCAGGTATTGGCACCTCGACTCACCCCGTAGGAATCGCTGATCAGCTTCGCGGCCCGGAACCAGGAGTCAGGTGGGACCCCGAGCAGCGGGCTTTCAGTCAGTTGGTCTTGGAAGGGATGGGGCTTCTCGCCCGGAGCCGTGCGGTTGCGAACATCCTCTCGATCAAATCCACCCAGTGACAAGCCGTAGAAGTGAAGACAGCCCAGCACCGGGTACTCGGCGATGCCACGGACGTTGTGCCGCGGCACGAAGATCCTGGTCTTGTCGGGATCCAGCAGTTGTGCCATCTCTTCCAGCGAGGCAAGTGAGTAGGCCTCTGGTGGATCGGTCAGAACGATCGTCAACATTGCCTCGTTGCAGTTGTCCTGGAATCGCTTCAGTTTGTCGGTTTCAGGCAGTTCCGCCCAAGTGAGTGGTTGGGTCATGTTCGCCTTGTGCCATTGGAAGACGAACATTCTTCGCATGTCAGCCAAGTTCGACCTCTTCCAGGGAAGGGCACGCAACTCTTCCAGGCTGCCTTCGCAGTCCTCGATTGACTTGGATTCAAGAGCGTCAGCCAAGAGCTTGGCGGACGCTTGCTGAAGCTGCCATTCCTGATTGAACGCCAGGGCCAAATCGCTGGTGCCGACCACTGCGGTACAACCGGGTCCCCGAAGCTCCATGACGCGTTGCACAAGTGCCTGCGCGGTCAGCTGGGTCTTCCCGATGGTGGAGATGAACCCCTGGGGGCCGTCCTCGTCGCCCCAGTTCTCCACTTGCTCGGCCGAGTAGTACCTGGCCTGTTGGTAACGATCCACTCGGACGATGATGCGCGGCGGCGGCAGGTGTTCCTTTCGATAGTCCGGACCCAAAGCGGAGATGCTCTGCCGGATGATCTCTGCGTCAGCGATGTTCAGGGTGTCGTTGTCGCCGAGCAGGTAGGCGCGATGCAGAGAGATGTCCTTACGGTGGGTGATCACCTTGCCCAGCCAAGAACGATCTGACTGCCGGTTGCTTATCTCGCCTTCGATAACCTGCACGCCCATCGCCTGTGCTTGCGGCAACAGCGGATGATCCGGATCGGGTTCCACCACTACGACCAACGCTCCATCCGGATTCTCGCAAAGCGACCTGATCACTGGAAGTGAATCCAAGTTCAGCCCCTGGATGAGCACCACCCGGTTCGAGTACTGCGCCGTCCAGACCGCGAGCCTGGGTGAGGTCACTTCCACGATCAGCCGGAGGACCGCCGCAAACAAGACCGCCAACGCGGTGAACTCGGCTACCTGAATCTGCAGTGGCTCAATCATGCAACTCTCGGTGCCCAGCACATCAGGACTGCCACCAATCATCAGGAGCAGCGCGTAGTAGATCTGGGTGAAGATCGGGACCCTCCCCTGCAGGCAAGGGCAGTACCCCACCAACGCAAGCAGCACGACGTAGCTGGCCACTCCGCCGAGAACGAAGAAGAAGGCGTGCCTGGTATGTCGGCGCAGGACGACACCGAGGACAAGGCTCACGTAGACGCCGGTGGCGCCGAGCGCCAAGACGAAGAAGAATTGACCCTTCCCGCCCAGATTCTGCGGTGCGCCCGTGATCAGCATTGCAGTCAGAACGCCGAATACGAGGGCGGCTGGGAAGGCAAACAAGTTGAAGATCTGTGTCGAGGTGATCTTCCCCTCCTGCCAAGCACTCCTGAGACGCCGTCGTTGTCTGGCTGCGCTGTCCAGCCACCTTCGAAGGACTGGCGGTCGAGCCTCCTTGGTTGTCGCG
>CALMKG010000372.1 GCA_937867175.1 uncultured Propionibacterium sp.
GACATCGGGATACACCTCCTTGATGGGCGGGCGGCCGTGATGACCGGATCGCTGCGATCAACCTAGCGTCGCAACCCGTTGCCACTCTGATCGAAGTCATCACAACGCGATGATCAGGCTGTGGTCAATGTCAAGAGTCAGCCCCGGACATGGGAAACGACGGCGGACTGGGCCAGACTGGGAACATGCAGATCACCCATCTCGGCCATTCCTGCGTCCTCCTCGAAACCGCCGGCCAACGCATCTTGGTCGACCCGGGCGACTTCAGCACCGCCTGGCGTGGGCTCACCGACCTGGACGCGGTGCTGGTCACCCACCAGCACCCCGACCACGCCGACCCCACCGAGCTACCGAAGCTGCTCGCGGCGAACCCGCAAGCCATCGTGGCCGTCGAGCAGACCGTCCCCGAGATTGTCGCCCTGCCCGACCGCACCCGCCGGCTGGGCCCGGGGGAGACCATCGATCTGGGCGCGCTGCAGGTCGCCACCATCGGCGGCCAGCACGCGGTCATCCACCGCGACTATCCGCGCATCGGCAACGTCGGCTTCGTCTTCCGTAGTCAGGGTGAACCCAGCGTGCTGCATCCCGGCGACTGCCTGGACGCGGTCGCCGAGGGCATCGACATCGCGCTCATCCCGGCGTTCGGCCCGTGGGCGGCCACCAAGGAAACTGTCGAGTTCGCGCGGGCGGTCGGGGCGCCGCAGGGCTTCCTGATCCACGAGGGGTTGCTGAACGATCGCGGCCATGCCCTGATCGTCAAGCACGTCACCGCGTTGAGCTCGACCACTCTGGTGGACGTTCGCGATACCCGGCCCTGGCAACCCTGATCCGCGGCAGCGCCGGCTGCTCCGGCAACGAAGCCAGGACCATGGCCGCAACCATGGCCGCCCCGCCGATGATGGTGCGCCAGCCCAGTTCCTCCTGGCCGGCACCGATAGCGAAGACGGCCGCCCAGATCGGTTCGGAGCTCATGATTACCGCCGCCCGGGTCGCCTCCACCTTCGCCTGCGCCCAGACCTGCAGGACGATCGCCAGCGCCCCGCACAGGATCGCCAGGTAGATCACTGCCCACCAGTCGGCCGCCCGCTGGGGCAGCGCAATGCCGCCCGGCAGGGCCGCCAAGACACAGATCGCCGCCACCGTCGTCGTCTGCACCGTGCTCAACTGCAGCGTCAGCGCTTGGGTGCTGACACGTCCGGTGTAGACGATGTGTCCCGCATAGGTCAACGCACTGAGCACCGTGAGCAACTCGCCCCAGCCGAGCCGGGCCGCACCCACCCCGGGCGCGATCGTCAGCACTCCCAGCCCGGCGGTGGCCAACCCGACCCCCAGCCAGACCCGCTGGCTGACCCTTGCCCTGAGCAGCACCGCCTCCAAGATCGGCGTCATCACCACGTACAGTCCGGTCAGGAAGCCCGAGATGGACGCGCTGGTCTGCGCCAGCCCATAGGTCTGCAGCAGTTGGGCGACCCCATACATCGAACCCATCACCAAGCCGTGCCGAAGCGTGCGACGATCCATCCGCAGACGCCGGTGCAGGAGCGCCACCAGCACCAGGGCGGCGATGGTGAACCGCACCGCGAGCAGGTCGGACGCATCGATGCGGGTCAGCATGTCCTTGAGGACGAAGAAGGTCGAGCCCCACAAGATCGCCATCAGCATCAGGCTCGCCGGGGCCAGCCGGTCAACCATCAGACGGCGTGAATCACCACAATCGTGCCCTTGGGCAACTCGTCGTCCTTCTTGAGCTCCTTGCCGTCCTTGTCGGTGATCCGCTCGACGCGTCCCTGACGGATCGGCAAGTTGCCCTCCCACACGACCTCCACCTCAAATCCGGCATCCGTGAGCGCCTTGCTCGCGTCGGCCATCAGGTCATTCTTCTTGATGTCGGGCACTTTGACTATTTCGGCGCCCTTGCTGACGACAACCGTCACGGCGTCCCCACGATAGGCCGTGCCGTCGGTAGGTTCCTGGCTGATGACCGAACCCTTCGGCACCTTCGAATCGAACTTCTCCGCCGCAGTGGCGACCCGGAAACCGGCGTCCGTGAGCGTCTTCTCGGCGTCCTCGATTTTCATGCCGACGACGTTCGGGATCGTCAACGGCTCGCGTCCCTTCGAGACCGTGAGGTCGACCGCAGTCTCGCGCTTGACCTGTTCGCCCTCGTTCAGGCCGGCCGAGACGACGGTGCCGACCGCTGCCTGCTCGTCCCACGCCTCGGTGACTGCGCCGGCCTGCAGGTTTGCCCCGGCCAGCGCCGCCTTGGCGTCTGCCAAGGAGAGCCCGACCAGTTTCGGAACCGGGTAGCGTTCGGGACCCTTCGAGAGCACGGCTGCCAGCTGCGTCCGCCGTACCACTCGGTCGCCGGGACTGGGTGACGTGCTGATCACCAAGCCGGCAGGGACGGTCTCGGAGTAGTCCTCGGTGAAGCTGATCGTCACATCGTTCGCCTCAGCGATCGCCACTGCCTGCTCGCGGGTCTGGTTGACCACCGACGGGGCGGTGACGTAGCGGCCGGACGTGAACCACCAACTGCCCGTCCCTACCGTCAGGGCAAGAACCGCCACGAGCATCGTCAGCAAGACCGCGCGCCGTCGCCGGTACTGCTGCGCCCGCGTCAGTCTGGGGAAGCGTTCGCTGACTGCTGGACTGCTCACCACCTCAACCGGACGCGGTTGAACGCTCGGCTCACTGACGATGGGCTCGGCCACCGCCGGCAGCGGCTCCACCGGGGTCAGGGGGTCGTCGTCGTACGGATCGTCGGTGGCCGGCAACGGCGGCAGGCCGGCGAGCATCGAGGTGTCCGCATCTCGGGGATCGATGACCTCTGTCATTGAGACCGACCAGGGGAGCGCCGCCGCCGGGAAGACCATCGCAGCCAGCGCGTCGTCGCTGCGCACCCCACGCTCCAGGGCCCGGCGTACCCGCCGCACCCGGCGCAGCAACTCGCGACCATCGGGCGGACGGGCCTGTGGATTGCGGCGGGTGCAAGCTGCCACCAACGCGTCCACGTAGTCGGGGATCGGATCGCGGCGCGCCTGGCCGGGGTGTCTGCGTGCCAATACCTCAGAGGGCAGCGGCACATCTTCGTTGACGTGCTTGTAGGCGACCGTGATGGGTGGTTCCCCGGTGTAGGGCTTGGTGCCGGTGAGCATCTCGAACAGCATGATCCCGGTCGAGTAGACGTCCGACCAGGTCTGCGCACGTCCGGTCGTCAGCAACTCGGGCGGCAGGTAACTGACGGTGCCGATCAGCAGCCCCTGGGTGTGCGTCGACGTCTGATTGGTCACCGCCCGGGCCAGCCCGAAATCGGCGACCTTGACCGCACCCCGATGACTGATCAACACGTTCTCGGGTTTGACGTCGCGGTGCACCAGCCCCGAGTCGTGCGCGACGGCCAGCGCCGCGGCCACCGGTTCGATCAGCTGCAGGGCGCGAAGCGGGCTGAGCGGGGCGTCCCGGGTGATGACCGTGCGCAGAGTGCTGCCCTCGACGAACTCCATGACGATGTAGGGGCGACCGTGATCGTGGCCCTGGTCGAAGATGCCGACGACGCTCTTGTCGCACAGGCGGGCAGCAGCACGTGCCTCGCGATCGAACTTCGCGACGAAGTCGGCATCGTCGCCGAGGCCCTCATGCATCACCTTGACGGCGACGATCCGTTCCAGTCGGCGATCCCAGGCGCGGTAGACCGTGGCCATGCCGCCGCGGGCCAGCCGTTGGAGCACTTCGTAGCGGCCATCCAGCACGTCGCCGACCAAGGGGTCGGTCCCAGTACCGGTTTTGCTCACGTTCTGCTCCATCTGGCTCGGGGAAGTCCCAACCAGTGTAGGTCGCCCGCCGGCCAGGGCCACATGGGGTGCAGGGCGTTTCGGCCTGGCCTAGGGTTTCACTGTGACCGCGATGATGGGTTTGAAGACGAGATTGGCCCTTGCTCGGACGTTGGTCTGGGTGGGGCTACAACCCTGTCCCGAAGTGCTCCGCGAACTGGTTGGCGGGCTTTGCGCCGGTCGCGCCGATGTGATCGTGCTTGTCCAACCCGACGCCGGGGCCGATGATCTGCTGCTCGGCTACCGCACCGGCCTGCAGGCCGCCGATGGCCGGGCGATCCTGGGGTTGGCCACCGCCGCGTGGTTGGCCCGCCGGGCGCGGGCCGATCTGGTCGCCGCCGATGCTGGGGTGGCCCCCGTGCGCGCCCACGAGTATGCGCTGACGCTGGCGGTCGCGACCCAGTTGGCCGAACTGGAACGGGTGCTCGACGACGTCAACGTGGACGCCGTCGTGGTGACCCCCGACCTGGTCGACCGGGCGGTGGCGCTGGCGCCGCCGACTGAGGTGGACAGCAAACCCTGGTTCGCGCAGGCGGATTCGCTGGGTCAGGCCCGTGCACTGGTCGAGGCCGGCGCTCGCCGACTCGCCTTGCCGACGATCGTCTCGCAAAGCCAACTCGGCATGTCACCCCGGCAACTGGTGGACGCCTACCGCGGCACGCTGGCAGACACCTGGCGCGCCGAGATGGAGCAGGTCACTTTCACCACGCTGCACCGCGGCCACCAGACTCTACCCCGCACCTTGGCCGCCGGCACCCTAGAAGTCGAGGACGCCGATTTGAGCCCGTCCACCGGCCATCGTGAGCGCGGCCCCGACGACCACTGGTGATCAGCTGCGCCGCTCCACGCACTGCCGGGCAAGTTCGACCAGGGCAGTGCGCCCGGCCGAGCTGATCGCGATACCGTCCAACGCGGCCACGGCCTTCGCGTGGTCGGCAGCGACGATGTGCTCGATCGCAGCTACCGCCCCGGAGCCTTGGATGATGGACCGCGCCCGGTCGATCTCGGCGTCGGTCAGGTCAGCTCGGCCCAGCATGGCGGTCAACAGATCCCGATCGCCAGGGTCGGCGGCGTCCAGAACCCGGGCCAGCAGCACCGTGCGCTTGCCCTCGCGCAGGTCACCGGCTGCTGGCTTGCCGGTCTCGTCCTCGCCTGCGAAGACGCCGAGCAGATCGTCGCGCAACTGGAAGGCACGGCCCAGCGCCAGCCCGTACTCGGCCAACCCGGCCAGGACCTCACTGGACGCCCCACCGGCGGCCGCGCCGAACTGCACCGGACGCTGCACCGTGTAGCGGGAGGTCTTCTCCTCCAAGACCTTGGCCGCCAGTTGCTCGGCGCTCGTCTGCGGGGGCGCCCCCACCTGGTACTGGGCGCACAGATCGAGGACCTGGCCGCTGTTCACCTCGGTGCGTACCGCATGCCAGTAGCCGCGGGCAGCCTGCCAGGCTGCGCTGTCCAGAGCTGATGTCTCCGCCAACTCACCCGACCAAACCAGCAACTGGTCACCGAGCAGTACGGCCATGGCACGCCCGAACTCCGCTGGATCGCCCACGCCGTGCTGGCTGCGATGCCAGTCCTCGAACTGCCGGTGGGCTGCCGGCCGGCCGCGGCGGGTGTCGGCGTCGTCCAGCACGTCGTCGTGGATGAGCACGCCCACGTGCAGCAACTCGATCGCGGCGATCGCCTGCCACAACCCATCCGGTGCCTGCCGGTCGCCGGCGGCCGCCACGAAACCCCAGTACGCGAAGGCTGGACGCAGCCGCTTGCCGCCGGACGACAAGTCACGCGCCACCCGGGTGAGCTGGGTGAGCGCCGGTGAAACCGACTCCAACCGACCAGTCAGGCGGGTGAGGTAGGCGTCGATCTCGGCGTCGACCCGATCACGAAACGCCGCCGATGTCGGGTCGGACGCGGTGAGCTGCATGGGCCTCACGGTAGCGGATCGGCCTACAATCGCCTCCGTGCCCACTGACCAGACGATTGGCGAGCTGCTCGCCACCGCGACCGAGCCCACCTTCAGCTTCGAGTTCTTCCCGCCGAAGAACGAGGCCGGCCAGGAGTTGCTCACCAAGACCATCAGCGAGCTGGAGCCGTTGGGCCCGGACTGGGTTTCGGTGACCTACGGCGCCAATGGGTCGAGCCGGCAGCGGACCTTGGACGCCACCATGGCGATCCTGCAGACCACCGACTTCCGGGTGATGGGTCACCTCACCTGCACCGGTCAGAGCGTCGACGAACTGAAGGCGGTCATCGACGCCTACGGCGACTCGGGTGTTCACAACATCCTGGCGATCCGAGGCGACATGCCAGGTGGTCCGTCGGTGCCGTGGGAGCCGCACCCGGGGGGGCTGGCCAACGCCACCGAACTGGTCGAACTGGTCCGCTCCCGCGGCGACTTCTGCGTCGGGGTCGCGGCATTCCCCGACGGCCACGCCACCTCGACCCTGGAGCAGGACGCCCAGATCCTGCTCGGCAAGCAACAGGCCGGTGCCAGCTTCGCGGTGACGCAGCTCTTCTTCGACGTGGGGCACTATTTCGAGTTGGTCGGACGCGCCCGCAGCGCAGGCTGCACGCTACCGATCGTGCCCGGCATCATGCCGGTGACCAGCGTCAAGCAGCTGGGCAGGTTCGCCGAGATGTCCGGCGCGGACATACCCGCCCGGGTCGCCGAGCGGCTGCTGGCGGCCCCGGACGATCCCGAGCAGGTGCGGATCACCGGATCGCAGATCGCCGCCGAGCTGTGCGAGCGACTGCTGGCCGGCCGGGCGCCCGGCCTGCACTTCTTCACGCAGAATCGCTCAGTGGCGACTCGAGAGATTCTCGCCATGCTCCGGGACGACCGTCGGTGATGTCGATGGTCGCCAGCCGCCAAGTGGGCCGGGTGAGCGCCACATAGAGCACGCGGATGCCGCCGGGAGTTTGCTCGACGATCTCGTCGGGCGAGACCACGAGCGCGGCGTCATACTCCAGACCCTTCGACTGCAACGCGGTCAGGACGCTGACCCGCTCGCCGACACCGACCGGCAGCGGCAGGCCGGCCACCATGTCGGTCACCGAATGGTATCGGCCGGCCGGGGTGATCACCGCGATCGTGCCCTCCACCTCGGCGCCGAGTTGACCCAGCGCCCGGGCCAGCGACTCGCCCAGTCGCTCGGGCGAACTGGTCAGCAGCCGCGGCGCCACCCCGGTGTGACGCACCGCACGCGGCAGGTCTGCGTCCGGGTAGACCGCAGTGATCACCTGGCCGGCCAACTCCATCACCTCAGCCGGGGAGCGGTAGTTCGTCGACAACTTGAAATAGCGGGACGCGCCCCGGCCGATCAGGTCGCGCAGGGCCCGGCGGGTCTCGTCGTCGTTCGGATAGGAGCTCTGCGCCGTGTCGCCCACCAGCGTCCAGGACGCCTGCGGCCCACGTCGGCGCAGCATGCGCCACTGCATCGGAGTGA
>CALMKG010000373.1 GCA_937867175.1 uncultured Propionibacterium sp.
AAGTGGACAGCCTCCCGCCGGGCCGACGAGCAGGCTTTCGTGGCGCACCTGGAGCGTGCCGGGGTGCCGGTGACGGTCCGCGAGACCCGCGGTCGCGAAATCGACGGCGCGTGTGGGCAGTTGGCGGCACGAACACGGACGGCAGGCTGACCCCGCGAGTTCCCGCACGTTCGTTTGTCTCGGCCGGCCCCCCTGGTGGTCGCCGTGGTCGAAGTGGGTCAGACCGTTTGGCCGCGACGATGCGCTCCAGCCAGACGTCCCCGGCGAAGTGCTCGGGAGAGGTCTTGACCGTCGGGGGTCGGGATTCGATCCTCATGGCTTGCTCCTTCGGATTGGCGACAGTTCGCGTGCTACCGGGGCCCAGAGCCCCCGACACGGTCGGCGCAGCGGGGTCGTTGTGTCACACTGGGTCGGTGCGAACAGTGGTGATCATCGGGGCCAGCACCCCGCTCGGACAAGCAGCCTTGGCCCTGGTGGCGAGCCGAAGGGCCGACTTCTTGGTTGACGGTCTGACCGACGACGGCGCCGAGCCACGTCAGCTGGCAGAGCTGTGCCTGGAATTCACCCCGCTGCGCCTGGGCATCACCGATGACTACGCAGTAGGTAGGTTCTGGGGCGAGCGTGAGGACATCAGCATTGATCGCGGGCTGGTCGACTGGGAGGTCGCCGATGTAGATGTGGTGGCCGGCCCATCGGCAGCGGTTGAGGTGGCCGGTGTCGCGTCCGACATAGCGGTGATCGGGCTGACCGGCGATTCCGGAAACGCGGCGGCCGCCGCCGCCCTGGCGGCTGGGACTCCGGTCGTCCTGGTGCCCGTCGAACTTGCCGCTGACGGCCTGCGAACCACCAGCGAAGCCTCGATCGTCGACGACCTGATGGGTCTCCCGGCGCCCGGGCGATGACGGCGCTCGGTCTTCGGCCTCAGACGAGGAGCCAGCGATGTGGACGCTGACCGGCTTCGCCGATGAGATCTCGCCCGATGTCGACGAACAGATCGCATTGCTCAAGACCCTCGGCATCAGGCACATCGAGTTCCGGAGTGCGTGGGGTACCAAGGTGCTCGACCTCACTGACGCGCAGTTGGAGACCGCCAAGCAGAAGTTGGACGCGGCCGGCATCGCGTTGTCCTCGGTCGGTTCCGATCTGGGCAAGATCGCGATCACCGACCCATTTGAACCGCACCTGGCGCGCGTCCGGCACGGCGTCGACGTGGCCAAGTTCTTCGATGCCCGCTACCTCCGCGTGTTCAGCTTCTTCATGCCCGACGGCGAAGACCCCACGTCCTATCGGGACGACGTGCTGGCCCGCACCCGGGCCATGGTCCAAATCGCAGAGGCCGGCGGCATCACCTTGCTGCACGAGAACGAGAAGGATATCTTCGGCGACCTGCCGCGGCGGGTCGCCGACCTGGTCACCACGATCGGTTCGCCGAACTATCGTGCGATCTTCGATCCAGCCAACTACGTGCAGTGCGGCGTCAAGCCATTCGATGAGGCCTACCCGATCGTCCGGGAACTGACCGACTACGTCCACTGCAAGGACGCCCTGGCGCCAACAGGCGCGAGTGACCTGGGCAAGGTGGTGCCCTCGGGCGAGGGCGACGGCCAGTTCCGCGAACTGTTGGCGGCGCTGCAGGAGACGGGCTTCGACGGCTTCTTCTCCATCGAACCGCATCTGGGCGACTTCGACGCGTTCGGCGGCCTGTGCGGCCCCGACCTGTGGACGACCGCCCACACAGCCATCACCGGACTCTTCGGTGACCTCGGCGTGCAGTGGCAGTGATCGGCTGATGTCGGCCGACCGACTATCAGGCGCCGGCTGCAACTGCGGGGCACGCCAGTTCCTGGCAGAGGCGCCCCACGACTATCCTTGGGGCCAGTCACTGTGAGGAGAACAGAGCCCATGCCGATCAATCTCGGAACTCCGGCCGCCACCCCAAACCGCGTGCTTTCGCCGCGGCGTCCGACCCGCAAGATCAAGGTCGGCAAGCTGGCCATCGGTGGTGACGCGCCCATCACGGTGCAGTCCATGACCACCACCCCCACCAGCGATATCAATGCGACCCTGCAGCAGATCGCCGAGCTGACCGCGGCCGGCTGCGACATCGTCCGGGTGGCAGTGCCCAGCCAGGATGATGCCGATGCCCTGTCGGCGATCGCCGCCAAGTCGAAGCTCCCGGTCGTCGCCGACATCCACTTCCAGCCGCGGTACGTCTTCGCGGCGATCGAGGCCGGCTGCGCGAAGGTGCGCGTCAACCCGGGCAACATCAAGGCTTTCGACGACAAGATAGCCGACATCGCCAGGGCCGCGACCGAGCACGGCACCAGCATCCGGATCGGCGTCAACGCCGGTTCGCTCGACCCGCGGCTGCGCAGCCTGTACGAGACCGACCCGGCCGGGGCGCTGGTCCAATCCGCGCTCAACGAGGCCAGGCTGTTCGAGGACGTCGGCTTCGGCGAGTTCGGCATCTCGGTCAAGCACCACGACCCGGTGATCATGGTGGACGCCTACCGCCGGCTCTCGCAGGCTTGCGACTACCCGCTGCATCTCGGCGTCACCGAGGCTGGCCCCGCCTTCCAGGGCACCATCAAGTCGGCTGTCGCGTTCGGGGCGCTGCTGGCCGAGGGCATCGGCGACACCATCCGGGTCTCGCTGTCGGCGCCGCCGGTCGAGGAGGTCAAGGTTGGCATCAAGATCCTCGAGTCGTTGAACCTGCGTCCCCGCCAATTCGAGATCGTCAGTTGCCCCAGCTGTGGGCGCGCCCAGGTGGACGTGTACAAGCTGGCCGAAGAGGTTACCGAAGGCTTGAAGCACTTCACTGTGCCGATCCGGGTGGCTGTGATGGGCTGCGTGGTCAACGGGCCGGGGGAGGCCCGCGAGGCCGACCTCGGCGTGGCGTCCGGCAACGGCAAGGGCCAGATCTTCGTGAAGGGTGAAGTCATTGCGACGGTGCCGGAGGATCAGATTGTCGCGACCCTGATCGCCGAGGCCAACAAGCTGGCCGAGCAGTTCGCCCGTTCGGGGGCGCCGGAAGTGTCGGTGAATTGACCACCGGGCGCGCAGTCCCTGGAACCCTGCGGGTGCTCGACCAAGGTGACCTTCCCGAGTTCGAGCAGTTGCTGCGCCGCGAGCCGCTGATGAACCTGTTCGTGGCCTCGCGGGTGGCCCATCTCGGACTCGCCCCGGAGCGGCTGGGCTGCGCGGTCTACGGCTACCACGTGGGTGGTGAACTTGTCGCCGCCTGCCACGTCGGGGCGAACCTGGTGCCGATCGGTGACGACCGGGACGCGATCGACGCGTTCGCCCAGGCGATCGGCCCGCGCCGTCAAATCTGGTCGATCATGGGCTGTGCACAAGCGGTCCTGCAA
The DNA here is from genome assembly GCA_937867175.1 of uncultured Propionibacterium sp. Taxonomy (GTDB): domain Bacteria; phylum Actinomycetota; class Actinomycetes; order Propionibacteriales; family Propionibacteriaceae; genus Brooklawnia. The sequence continues at coordinate 3,369 of CALMKG010000373.1, forward strand.
CTACACCAGGGCCTTGTGGAACGTTGGGGCGACGGCTGGAGACGAGCTCGCGACGTGCGCCCACACCAGCCGTTGATGGTCATCGACACCGATCCCGAGGTCGTTGGCAATCCAGCCGTGCAGCGGATCGGGCTGGTCGACTACGAGCCGTACCTGGACGCCGCGATCGCCATGTACACCGAAGAGGTGGGCGTGACGCCGTTGGACGGCACGGGCAGCTACCAGAGGTACGTCCGGATGCTGATCCAAATGGGGCACGCGATGGGGGCGGTGCACCGCGGCACGGGCCGTGCGAGCCGGGTCTGGTTCAAGTCCGACATCGGTTCTGCGTGGTCGGGCTACTGCCAGGTGCAAGGCGTGTGGATCTCACCAGAACTTCGCGGACGGCGGCTGTCGATCCCAGCGATGGCACAGGTGGTACGACTTTGCCGACAGCGCTATCCGGTCGTCTCGCTCTACGTCAACGACTACAACACCCGGGCCCGGCGGCTCTATCAAGGACTCGGCTTCCGAACGGTTGGCGAACTGGCGACAGTGCTCTACTGACCAACCTCCCTCGACAAACAGCGTGGCGACCGCGCCGCAGTCGGGTTCAATGGTCGACCAGCCCCAGCAGCGTGCCCCAGGCAATTGTGTGCTTGCCGATCTCGTCCAGTACCTGCTGGGTGGTCTCGGCGTCGACTGGCGCATCGAGGGCGTACACACCGAAGAAATAGCGATGCGTCCCACTGGGCGGGCAGGGTGGGACCCAGCGGGCCGACCGCCCGCTGTTCGGCCACTGCCGACCGCCGGCCGGGACGCTGCCCCCTTCCTCGATGCCGCCGTCGGCGGCGTCCAATCCGGTGACCAGCCAGTGCAGGAAGGTGCCTCGCGGCGCGTCCGGGTCGGCGACCACCAGCGCCAGCGCGCGGGCCTGCTTCGGCACCCCCACCCAGTTGAATGCCGGCGCGCTGCCTGCACCCTTGCAGGTGAAGCGTTCGGGGATGCGGTCACCAGCACCGAAACTGGGGCTGGCGACGGTGATCGCCTTCGGAATCGTGGGTTGCGGTACCTGCATTGTCGCCTCCTCGTCAAGTAACCCCATTGTCGCGGGCGCGGTCGCCGCGGGGGCCGATGGTGACGGATGCGTCCAGTCGGTGCCGGCCGCTAGCCTTGACCAAGCAACCAAGCCGAGGAGAACCCGTGATCACCCGAATGAGCCAGTTGTTCGTGCGCACCCTGCGCGAAGACCCTGCGGACGCCGAGGTTCCCAGTCACCGCTGGCTCGTCCGAGCCGGCTACATCAGGCGCGTCGCACCCGGCATCTACTCTTGGCTGCCGCTGGGTCTGCGTGTTTACCACAAGGTGGAACAGATCGTTCGAGAAGAGATGGACGCCATCGGCGCCCAAGAGGTGCGCTTTCCGGGTCTGCTGCCGCGCGAGCCGTACGAAGCCTCCAACCGGTGGACCGAATACGGCGACAACCTGTTCCGGCTCGTCGACCGCAAGGGCGCCGACATGCTGCTCGGCCCCACCCATGAGGAGATGTTCACCCTCATGGTCAAAGACCTCTGCAACTCGTACAAAGACCTGCCGCTGTTCTTGTACCAGATCCAGATCAAGTACCGTGACGAGGCCCGGCCGCGGGCCGGCCTGCTGCGCGGTCGTGAGTTCGTGATGAAGGATTCCTACTCCTTCGACATGGACCAAGCCGGACTCGACGCGTCCTATCAGGCCCATCGCGGTGCCTACATCAAGATCTTCGATCGGCTGGGCTTCGACTATGTGATCGTCAATGCGCACTCCGGCGCGATGGGCGGCTCGGCGTCCGAGGAGTTCCTGGCGATCGCCTCCAACGGCGAAGACACCTTCGTGGTCTCCCCAGGTGGCTTCGCCGCCAACGTCGAGGCCGTGCAACGTCGGCCTGCCGCCGAGCAGGACCCCACCGACGTGCCTGCGGCCAAGGTACACGACACCCCCGATTCGCCGACGATCGATACCCTGGTCGCCCAGGCCAATGCGCTGTTCCCGCGGGAAGATCGGCCGTGGCAGGCTCACGACACCTTGAAGAACGTGGTCTTCAAGGTGACCCACCCGGACGGTCGTACCGAGGCGCTGGCGGTGGGTCTGCCCGGCGACCGAGAGGTCGACGTCAAACGGCTGGAGTCGGCAGTCTCGCCGGCAGTGGCAGAGCCCTTCACCGACGAGGACTTCCAGGCGCGTCCGAAACTGGTCAAGGGTTACATGGGGCCGCTGGCGCTCGGCCTCGGACAGCTGGCCGATGGTCAGACCCCTCCGCCGGACGCGGTCCGCTATCTGGTCGATCCCGCCGTGGTACCCGGTACCCGCTGGCTGACCGGCGCCGACGAGTTCGGCAAGCACGTGGCCGACCTGGTGGTCGGTCGCGACTTCACCCCGGACGGCTACCTGGACGTGGCAGAGATCCGCGACGGCGACCTGGCCCCCGACGGTTCCGGCCCGCTCAGCCTGGCCCGCGGTATCGAGATGGGACACATCTTCCAGCTCGGCACCAAGTACGCCGAGGCGCTCGGTCTCAAGGTGCTGGACGCGAACGGCAAGCTGCAGACCGTCACCATGGGTTCCTACGGCATCGGGGTCTCGCGTGCGGTGGCTGCCGTCGCCGAGGGCACCTGTGATGAGAAGGGGCTGTGCTGGCCGCGGGCGGTGGCGCCCTACGACGTCGAGGTCATGTCGGCGGGCAAGGGTGACCAAATCGCCGACACGGCCGAGCGGATCGCCGCCGAACTGGCCGAACGCGGTGTCTGCGTCCTGCTGGACGACCGGAAGGCCAGCCCTGGGGTGAAGTTCGCCGACGCGGAGTTGCTGGGCATGCCCACCTCGGTGGTAGTAGGTCGGTTGCTGGCCGACGGCAAGGTCGAGATCCGCGACCGCAAGTCGGGCTCCGCCCGCCAGGTGCTGGTCGGCGATGCAGTGGCCGAAGTGCTGGCCGAGATCGGACGCTGACCCCCGCGGTGCCGGGTGGCCGCTAGACCCAGCCCGGCCAGTACGGCAACGGTTTGCCGAGACTGCGGACGCGGGCGGCCTGGCTCAGCGCCCGGCTGGCCGCCGTCTCGCGGTCGGCCGGGTCGGCTGCCGCCAGCCGCGTCCAGCCGGCCAGCACGGCAAGTTCCAGACCTGCCCAGACCTGGGCGCGCTGCGCGGGATCGGTGGCGTCACCCGGCAGCGTGTAGTTCGGCTCTGCCGGAGCTGGCGTGGCTCCGGACGCGGTGATCTGCGCGGCGGTCTCGTCCCGCTCGCGCATCGCTTCACCCAGCCGGCCACCGATCACGTCTACCAGCGGGTCGTCGGCCGCGACGCGGCCGAGCAGTGCCTGTAGGCCGAAGACCAGCGCACGCTGGTGGCCCAGCAGCACTTGCAGCGCGGTGGTGCGATCACCCACCTCGGTCTCGGCTGGCACCGCATCGCCCGGCACTGGGGACGGGCCCAGCGCATCGAGCGACGCGGCACCGAAGGCGGCCGTGGCCACCTGGGCGGCAAGCCGGAGCGAGATCCACAGCAGCGCGTTGCTGGCCGGCTGGTCGGCATCGGCGACGTTTGGGGACAGTGATTCGGCGAACCCCGCCTCCTCGTCCGCGAGCAGCGTCATCGCCTCGGCCTGCGTGGCGGGTACCGGTATCGGAGTGGGCTCGATCAACTCCAGTGGCGTGTGATCCGACTGCACACCGCCCAATGGGTCGGCCTGGCTCAAAACCGTCTGGTGAGCGCGATGCTGTTCGGCAACTGCGGTGCACCAGCCCACGAAGGGGGCTGCGGCATCGACCACTGTCGCGCAGCCGTCTGCAAGCGCCGCGAGGGTGGCCGATGCCCGGGCCGCCTCCCGCCGAGCGGCGTCCAGGCTGGGCGCGGGCACCGGGGAACGGTTCGCGTCGGGGGTGACCAAGGGGCTGGGAGCGCACGCCGACAACAGCAAACCGGCCCCGCCGCCGACGAACAACTGGAGCAGACCACGGCGCCGGCAGCGGGGCGCGGGCAGCGGGACGGTCATGCGCAGCACCTTACCGCGTGGGCTGGGGCTGGCCCGATGTCCTAGACTGGGCCGAACACGTCAAGTTCATCGGACAAGAGGATCACCCATGCGCTACACCGGGCTAAGCGAACTTCTGGTCTCCGTCTTGTCCGGTCACCAACTCGAACTGGACGACCTTGAGGTCGCCCCCGCCGGCAGGCGCCGAGTGATCCGAGTCACCGTCGACGGTGATGGCCCGGCAGGACGTGGACCAGACCTCGACCAGATCGCCGAGGCCACCCGTTCGGTCTCCCAGGCGCTCGACGACTCCGACCTGATGGGCGAGCAGCCGTACACGCTCGAGGTGAGTTCGCGCGGGGTCTCGCGTCCGCTGGTCACCCCGGCCCACTACCGCCGCAACATCGGACGCCTGCTTGCTCTCACCTTGGCCGACGGCAGCCAAGCCACGGGACACATCACCGCCACCGACGATGACGCGGTCAGCATCGATGTGGCCGGCGTGGTCGAGGTGTACCCGTACGTGCAGGTGAAGCGGGCAGTGATACAGGTCGAGATGAATCGACGCCCGGCAGACGACGAGGCGGCCGACGACGAGGGGTTCGATGATATTGAGGACGAGCCCGACACCGACGACCGCGAGGAGGACTGACCGGATGGAAATCGACCTTTCGCAACTGCGTGCCATCGAGCGGGACAAGGAAATCCCGTTCGACTTCCTGATCAAGGCGCTCGAGGAAGCGCTGCTCAATGCCTACCTGAAGACCGAGGACGCCCACCCCGGCGCGCGGGTCGCGCTGGATCGGAGGTCGGGCCGGGTCGCAGTGATGGTTCCCGAATTGGATGATGAGGGCAACGTGGCCGGGGAGTACGACGACACCCCGAGCGACTTCGGTCGGGTCGCCGCCGCCACCGCCCGCCAAGTGATCTTCCAGCGGCTGCGCGAGCACGAGGACGAGCAGAAGTTCGGCCGCTTCCAGGCATCCGAGGGCGACATCCTGACCGGTGTCATCCAGCAGGATCGAGACTCCCGAACCGTTCGGGTCGATCTCGGCCAGATAGAAGCGCTCATGCCGCTGGCCGAGCAGGCGCCCGGCGAAGATTACCGGCACGGCAAGCGGCTGCGGGTCTACGTGGTCACGGTCCGCAAGGAACTGCGCGGGCCGCAGGTGATCGTCAGCCGAACCCATCCGAACCTGGTCAAGAAGCTCTTCGCTCTTGAGGTGCCCGAGATCGAACAGGGCATCGTCGAGATCAAGGAGATTGCCCGCGAGGCCGGTCATCGCAGCAAGATTGCGGTGCATTCGAACAACCCGGAAGTGAACGCCAAGGGCGCCTGCATCGGCCCAATGGGGCAGCGCGTGCGAGCGGTGATGCATGAGTTGAACGAAGAGAAGATCGACATCGTCGATTGGGACGCCGACCCGGCGAAGTTCGTGGCCAACGCGCTGAGCCCGGCCAAGGTCAACCAGGTGAGCGTGGTCGATCCGAACGCGCGTACGGCCCGGGTGATCGTCCCGGATTACCAGCTCAGCCTCGCCATCGGACGCGAGGGCCAAAACGCTCGGCTGGCTGCCCGGTTGACAGGTTGGCGCATCGACATCCGGCCCGACACCGCGACCGAAGGCGTTTAGCTCGGTGCCGGACGCGCCGCTGCGCACCTGCGTCGGCTGCCGCCAGGCCGTGCCGGCCACCGACCTGGTGCGGTTCGTTCTGCTGGACCGCACCCTCCAGATCGACCTCGGCGGGACTGCCCGCGGCAGGGGTGCCTGGCTGCATCCTGCCCGCGAATGTGCAGATCGGGCCCGTCGGCGGGGCGGCTTCGCCCGGAGCTTCCGGCAGCAGGTGGATGACACCGTGCTTGCCGACTTGTTCGGCTGATCAAGGATCGGCCGGCCCCTGAGCGGTTGGGGCGGGATCGGGCAGCGGAGCCACGAATTGCCGTCTCGGTTGGGCATGCGCCGACGGACGCGATAAAGTTGTCCACGCGTGTCTTCCGGGAGGATCCCGAAGAACCTCAGTCCTGTCTCTCCAGCTGCGCGCCCACGGGCGCGGTCAGCTCGACAGGGGTGCCGAGGTATCGCTGTGATCACGCCTAGCCAGAAGGTGGGCAGCAGCTCATGACCACTCGATGAGTACGCCGAAATGAGCACCAACAACAACTAGTGGTCCTGGCCCCGGGCCTGGACCTGAAGGAGATCAGTGGCCAAGGTCCGTGTCTACGAGCTTGCAAAGGAGCTCGGACTGGAAAGCAAGGAGCTTCTCAGCACCCTGAACGAGATGGGCGAATTCGTCCGTTCCGCGTCCTCGACGATCGAGGCGCCAGTCGTTCGGCGGGTGACCGAGAAGGTGAAGAATGCGTCAAAGCACGCAGGTGATTCCGCTGCCGTGGCGTCGCAGACGCCGGTAGCCAGCGGCAGCGCAGGTGCCCCAGCGGCAGAGTCCGCAGCCGCCCCCAAGACAGCAGCCGAAACCCCGGCCCCCGGTGGCGCGGTCCAAGTTGGGCGGCGCGTGACCGCCACGCCCGGCCCGGCTGCGCGTCCGAGTGCCCCGGCTGCCGCGCGTCCGGGAGCCCCGGCTGCCGCCCGGCCCAGTGCCCCGGCTGCGGCCACCCAGCCTGCTCCGTCCACGGTGCCGGCGGAGCAGACGCCTCCGGCCGCCCCCGAGCAGCGCGAGCGTCCCCGTCCGGAAACCCCTCAACAACCGGAGCGCGCCCGTCCGACGACCCCGCCGGCCGCGCGCCCGGCGCCTGGGCCCCGGGCTGCCACCCCCGGTACTGCCGCTCCGCGTCCGGGCGCTCCCGCTCCAACGCCGCGGCCTCGTCCTGCCGGTCAGGCACCCAAGCCTGGCCCGCGGCCGGCGGCCCCAACCCCTGGTCAGCGGCCCGGCCCCACGCCGGCCAACGTGCGACGGTCTGGCACCCCGCGTCCTGGCAACAACCCGTTCTCGTCATCCCAGGGCATGGGGCAGACCCGACGACCGCAGAGCGGCGCACCCGCCCGCCCAGGTCAGGGTGCCCCCCGCAGCGGTGAGGCGCGCCCGCGGGGCGGTGCTGGCACCGACCAGCGGATGCCACGTCCGGGCGGTACCGGTGGCCTGCCGCGTCCCAACCCGGCGATGATGCCCAAGCACGCCAACCCCACTCTCGGCAGCCAGACCCCGACCCGCGGCGGTCGGACGGGAGCTCCCGGTCGTGGCCGCGGTCCCGGTGGCCCGGGCGGCGCTCCCGGTGGCACTGGCGGCGCACCCGGCGGTGCCGCAGGCGGCGGCCGCGGTCGTGGTGGTCGTGGTGGCACCCAGGGTGCCTTCGGGCGTGCCGGTACCAACCGTCGCGGGCGCAAGTCACGCAAGCAGCGTCGTCAAGAGTTCGACGAGATGCAGGCGCCGACGATAGGTGGCGTGCGCATCAGGCAGGGCGATGGCCAGATCGTGCGGCTGCGTCGTGGTGCGTCCCTGACCGATCTCGCAGAGAAGATCAACGTCGAGCCGGCGCAGTTGGTGCAGGTCTTGTTCAACCTCGGCGAGATGATCACCGCCACCCAATCGGTGCCCGATGAGACGCTTGAGATCCTCGGCACCGAGCTCAACTACCGCATTCAGGTGGTCAGCCCGGAGGACGAAGACCGTGAGCTGCTCGAGAGCTTCGACTTGGAGTTCGGTGAGGACACCGGCGACGAGGACGACCTTGCGGCACGTCCACCAGTGGTGACGGTCATGGGTCACGTCGACCACGGCAAGACCAAGCTGTTGGACGCTCTGCGCCACACCAACGTGCAGGCCAAGGAGGCCGGCGGCATCACCCAGTCGATCGGTGCCTACCAGATCGCCACCGAGGTGGACGGCGATGAACGTGACATCACGTTCATCGACACCCCGGGTCACGAAGCGTTCACCGCTATGCGTGCCCGAGGCGCCAAGTCGACCGATATCGCGGTGCTGGTGGTGGCTGCCGATGACGGTGTGATGCCGCAGACGATTGAGGCGTTGAACCACGCCAAGGCGGCCGAGGTACCGATCGTGGTCGCGGTGAACAAGGTTGACAAGCCCGACTCCGACCCGACCAAGGTCCGTGGCCAGCTGATGGAGTTCGGCCTGACACCAGAGGAGTACGGCGGCGACACCATGTTCGTCGACGTCTCCGCGGTCACCAGGCAGGGTCTGGACGAACTGTTGGAGGCGATCATCTTGACCGCCGACGCGGCGCTCGACCTGCGCGCCAACCCGACCATGGACGCCCAGGGCGTGGCCATCGAGGCGCATCTCGACCAGGGCCGTGGCCCGGTGGCGACCGTGCTGATCCAGCGCGGCACGCTGCATCGGGGCGACTCGATCGTGGCGGGTGCCGCACACGGGCGGGTACGCGCCATGATCAACGACCTCGGAGAGACCATCAACGAGGCACCCCCGTCGATGCCGGTCCAAGTGCTCGGCCTGACCAGTGTGCCGGGCGCCGGCGACAGTTTCCTGGTCGTCGAGGATGACCGGGTCGCCCGCCAGATCGCCGCCAAGCGTGACTCCATGCGGCGCGCTGCGCAGCAGGCCGCGTCCTCGCGTCGAAAGACCCTCGAGGAGTTGTTCGAGCAGCTGCAGAAGGGCGAGACCAGCGAGCTGACGTTGATCCTGAAGGGCGACGGCGCTGGTTCGGTCGAGGCACTGGAGGACGCGCTGGCGAAGATCGAGGTCAGCGACGAGGTCAGCCTGCGCGTCATCGATCGTGGGGTCGGTGCCATCACCGAGACCAACGTCTCGCTGGCGGCGGCGTCCACTCCGCACGCGGTGATCGTCGGCTTCAACGTCCGCCCGACCGTACAGGCGGCACGCCTGGCCGATCAGGAAGGCGTGGACATCCGGTACTACTCGGTGATCTACGACGCCATCGACGAGATCGAGGCCGCACTCAAGGGCATGCTCAAGCCGATCTTCGAGGAGAAGACGCAGGGCACTGCAGAGATCCGAGAGGTCTTCCGCAGCTCCAAGTTCGGCAACATCGCCGGTTGTATGGTCACCGACGGCCACATCCGTCGCAACGCGAAAGCTCGCCTGCTGCGCGATGGAGTGGTCGTCTTCGAGTCCTCGATCGCCTCACTGCGTCGAGAGAAGGATGACGTCACCGAGGTCCGTGAGGGCTACGAGTGCGGCATGACGTTGGCCAACTACAACGACATCCAACTCGGCGACATGATCGAAACCTACGAGATGGTCGAGAAGGCTCGCGACTGATCGCCTGATCAGCCACGGCAAGAACGAACTCAAGCGGGCGGAGCGCCAAGTGGCCTCCGCCCGCTGCCGACAGCAGGAGGAGAATTCATGAGTAACCCGCGGATCGCGAAGCTCGAAGACCAGATCCACAAGATCGTGGCGCGGATGCTTGAACGTCGGGTCAAGGACCCGCGCCTCGGGTTCGTGACCATCACCGAAGTGCGGGTCACCGGCGACGGCCGCGAGGCCACCATCTTCTACACCGATCTGGGACGGTCACTGGACGGCCGGGAGGCCGACGCCGAAGGCGGTGTGGTCGATACCGCAGCCGCGCTGGAATCGGCCAAGGGTCTGTTGCGCACCACGATCGGGCAGCAACTCGGGCTCAAGTTCACCCCCTCGTTGACCTTCGTGCTGGACGCCACCGAGAAGGCGGCGGCCGACATGGAAGACCTGCTGGCGCGCGTCCAGTCTCAGGACGCCGACCTCGCGGCCAAGCGTGAGGGTGCCCAGTTCGCGGGAGAGGCCGACCCCTATCGGCGGCCGAATCCGGCCGACGAGCAGGAGTAGGCCTCGGGTGGACGAACCCGGGCTGCTGGTGATCGACAAACCGGCAGGGATGACCTCACACCAGGTGGTGGGCCGAGTCCGCAGGATCTTCGGCACGCGCAAGGTCGGCCACGCCGGCACGCTCGACCCGATGGCGACAGGGGTACTGATCGTCGGGCTGAACCGCGCCACCCGGCTGCTCGGCCACCTGGCGCTGCACGACAAGGCCTACCGGGCCACGATCCGGTTGGGTGAGGCGACCACCACCGACGACGCCGAGGGAGAGCCCCTCGCAGGTGCGGACGCGTCCAGACTGGACAGGGCGGCCATTGAGGGCGCGCTGGTGGCGCTGCGCGGTCAGATCTTGCAGCGACCCAGCACGGTTTCGGCCATCAAGGTGGACGGGAAGCGAGCCTACGCCAGGGCGCGATCCGGTGAGGACGTCGTGCTGGCTCCGCGTCCGGTCACCGTCAGCCGCTTCGACGTGATGGCGCTGCGCTTCGAAGGCCGGTTCTGTGATGCCGACGTCGAGGTCGAGTGCTCGTCCGGCACCTATGTACGCGCACTGGCGCGCGACCTCGGCGACGCGCTGGGGGTCGGTGGGCACCTGACGATGCTGCGTCGAACCCGCATCGGCCGTTTCACGCAGGCAGACGCCGTCGAACTCGACACCCTCGCAGCGTCGACCCAGCTCATGACGATGGCCGAGGCAGCGAGCCTGAGCTTTCCCTGCATCCGAGTGGACGCTGCCGCGGCCCGCGATGTCTCATACGGCCGCGCGCTGGCCGTCGAGGTACGCTCCGACCCCACCGGCATCATCGGCCCGGACGGCACCCTGCTGGCGCTTTACCGCCCGGAGGGGCCGGTCGCGCGTCCGGTCGCGGTCTTCGTCTGATCCTGCGGGGATGGCCCCAGCTCGGCGGACAGCCACATCAGCGCGCGAGACCGAAGAACGCGGCGATCCCCTCCAGGCCCATCTGGGTGGCCACGATGACCAAGACCATGC
>CALMKG010000374.1 GCA_937867175.1 uncultured Propionibacterium sp.
TTCCACGCTGCCACCATCGCGGCACCGTCCTTTGGGACCACCTTGTCCGGCCGCGCCTGCGCCCACGCACGGCGGTCCCACGCCTGCCGCAGTCGCGGACCTGGCTCCTCACCGGGATGGGCGGCCCGCCACTCGGCTTCGAGCTTGTCGATGTTGCGACTTATCTGCGCCGCCCTCGCGCTGAACCTTGCGGCGAACGGCGCGAGCTCGACGAGTTCGCCCGAGACAGGGTCGAGGGTGAGCCCGCGGTCGGCCAACGCCGCCCGGAAGCCCGGGTCGGTGGCCACGGCAGCGTGGCCGATGCCGTTGATCGCCTCCAGGTAGTCACGTGTCCCCACCGAGTGCAGGCCACGCCACCTTCCCTGCGCGAACACGCGCGCGTTGATCTGCAAGTGCAGATGCCTATGGGGGTCCCCGGCCCGTGAGGTGTAATGCCGGATCACCGCCGCCTCGATCCGCTCGACCGGCACCTGCACCTGCCGACCGCGTGGGCCGACCCGGGTCGTCGCATGCGCGGCGACCCAGCCGATGATTTGATCTGCTGCCCGATCCTGCGCCGCATCCAGAGCGGCCGAGACCTCCGGATAGAGGGCAGCGGCCAGCGACCACGTCTTCGGGCCGTTCACGGACACCTCGACAAACCGCAGCGCGCTCGCGTCGTCTCGCAGCCGACCCTTCGCCGCGCCGGACTCGACGTCGTACCCGGCCACCCACCGCTCGTACGTCTGGCAATCGAGTTCTCCGACCTGCTTCAGCCTCACCGAGTCGCTCACATCGGCGACGTACCGGGTCGCGATACGGGAACCCTCGGCGAGGTAGTAGTCGTCGGCACGGGAGTGATCGGCCTCGACGTAGGCGCGCGCGGCAGAAGCTGAGCCGCGGTAGAACTTCATCCCGCCGTGCATGCCGACCACCTCGAATCCGGTGCCGGACGTCGCGACAACGACGGCCAGCGACGTCCAACAACTACCCTTGAAATGACTCGTGGGCCGCCCGTCCACGGGCGACCCATCTACGTCCTTCGTAGCATGCGTGCCGACGCTTCGGACGGACTGAACGGCGTGTTCGAGCGGCTCGGCGGCGAAAAGTTGAGCGGCCAACGAGGATCAACGACTGCCAGTGATTCGGGGGTCGACGGGCTCCTCGGGATCAGTTACGTCGGGTTCTCCACAGCAGAAGCGACTGCGTTGGTTGCGAGGTTCGCGCGCCGGCGCCCGTGGCTCCATGTTCATGACGCTCGCCCATGCCATCGCCCTCGCCGAAGCGCGCTCCTGCCTCGCCGCCCTCGCCGACACCGCATCGGACATCTACCAGTCGAACCACTACGAGCGCCTGCTCGTCGACCTCGACGGGCTGCATCCCATCGGCCCAGGGCTGGCGCCGACCACCGGCACGAAGGCCGAACTCCTCGACCGCCTCGAGGCTGCGGTCGACCAGATGATCGATCTCGGCGGCGACGGACTGAACTTGGAGCTACTTCTTACAGGGGCGTTCGAAGCGGCCGGTTTTCCACAGGCGAATGATTCGAACGTGTGTTTGTCAGTCGTCGCAGATAGCGTCCCGCCTCACGGCGCGTCGACGCATCTGATCACACGGCGTGTTCTAGGTTTGCTCGCATATCACATCACGTAGGAGTCGCCATGACCGTCAGCGGACTCGTCGAGGCCATTCACCAGGATGGCGTTTCGACGCTCGCCCTTGCCGAAGCACTACAGGTCTCGCCCGACAGCGTAGAGCGCTGGCGAGAGGGGCGGACGACACCTCGACCCGCAGTGGAGGGACGCCTCCGCCGGTTCGCTGAGAGTCGCGGCATCTCCGATCGGTCATCAGGTGGGGGGATCGGCGCGACCGAGGCTCGACTCGACCTGGCACTCCGTGAGTTGCGTGAGGCCCTGCACCGACGTGGCCGTCTCTCGTCCCGCAACGAGGCCCTCGATGAGGTTGCACGACTCATCTTTGCGCACACAGCATCTGAGCGTGCGGGTGGACCCGGCATTGGTGCGCACCTGCTGAGCGAGCCGGAGGGCGCGGCCGACAGCCTTCGCGCGTTCGTGTCTTCCATGGCCGAGTCGCTCCCTGAGTCGCTTGCTTACGAGATGTCGCGCACAGACTTCGAGTTGCTGCTGAAGCCAGGGGAAGACGATCTAGCGCGAGAGATCATCTCGGCGTTCGAGCACCTCTCGTCAGGCCTGCTTGCCGCCGCTGGAGCGCAAGCAGACTCCGGCGACCTGATCAACCACGCGTTCGGACGGTTCCTGGCTGACTCCTTCGCTGACGAGAAGGAGCTTGGGCAGTACCTCACGCCCACAGAGGTCGTCCAGTTCATGGTCCAGTTGGCCCTTGCCGAACTGTCTGACGAGGAGCGCGAGGCGCTCTCCAGCCCCTCCAGGTTTCCGGCCTTCGGAACGGTTCTTGACCCGTCATGTGGAGTGGGGTCATTCCTAGCTGAGTTCGTTCGGGCGGCGGCCGCGGAGGGCAACCTCGGCACGTCCTGGATGACGGCGGCTGCCCGTGACTTGGTCGTCGGCATTGACAAGAGCGAGCGCATGGTTCGCCTCGCCCTGGCCAACCTGGCGCCCTTTGGCGCCCCGGCCGCAAGACTCCATCTGGCGAATGGACTCGCCCGGGATGGACGCGATGGCGAGGTTACCGCCACGCTGAACGGCAAGGTTGGGCTCATCCTTACCAACCCGCCCTTCGGGGCTTCGTTCAGCGGGCCTGACCTGGCGGGGTACAACATTGCGGGAAG
>CALMKG010000375.1 GCA_937867175.1 uncultured Propionibacterium sp.
CCCCCGGCCTGGTGTTCCTGCTCGGCGGCCCCCGCGGCGCCGCCCTGATCATCGCCACCATCGCCACCCCCGCGGCAGCGTCCGCCGATGTCAGCCCCTGCGCCACCGTCGGCGCCGACGGAACCCTCGACGTCCTCGAACCCCTACCAGCCCCAGGAGACGAACGGCGCGCCAGCCTCACCAACCCACCCACCGACATCCCCGCGACGATCCTGGCGCTCTACCAGCAGGCGGCCGCCGCCCACGGGCTGCCGTGGCCGCTCCTCGCCGGAGTCGGCATGGCCGAAACCAACCACGGACGCCTCACCGCCACATCCTCGGCCGGAGCACAGGGACTCATGCAGTTCCTGCCCGCCACCTTCGCCGCCTACGGCGTCGACGGCGACGGTGACGGGCGCGTCGAGATCACCAGCGATGCCGACAGCATCCACTCCGCCGCAAACTACCTCGCCGCCCTCGGCGCGACCGACGGCGACGACGGAGTCCGCCGCTCGCTGTTCGGCTACAACCGAGCCACCTGGTACGTCAACGACGTTCTCGCGTACGCCCAGCACTACGCCACCCAAGCCTGCGCGACACGAGCGGGTGAGTTGCCTGACGGTCCTGATGGCCCCTGCCCGCCGTCGGGCAGCGCCGCCGAACGTGGCCTGCAACCCGCAGCGTTGCGAGCTCTGCGCTGCGTCAAAGCAGCCTTCCCCTGGATCACGTCGATGGGCGGCGTCGGAGACCGCCCCAACACCTCCGACCACCCCGCCGGACGCGCCGTCGACTTCATGATCCCCAACTGGAACACCACCGAAGGCCGCGCCCAAGGCTGGCAAGTGGCCCACCGGCTTCAAGCCCACGCCGCCGAACTGAACGTCAAGTACCTGATCTACGACGACCACGTCTGGCGCGCCTACCGACCTTCACAAGGCTGGACGCCCTACACCCACCCCAACGGAGCCACCACCAACCCCACCCTGCGCCACCTCGACCACGTCCACCTCTCGACGTACTGAATGCGAGAACATGCGGCGTCAGAGATTCGGCCCGCCCCGGCGCTGGGCCCACCATGGGTGGGACGCACTCAACTGCCGATGGACGACCTCGCGGATCAGCCCGTATGCGTTGAACCAATCGTCTCGCCCATCCTGCAGCAAGAACCGGGCTGAGGCGGGAAGAGTGGCCCAAGGTTGACACGAACTCGTTGAAGGCAGCGGGAGCGCAGGGGCGGGTGCTGATGCGCCCCGGAGCGGGCCGGCGTCTCGTGCAGCCACCGACGTTGGGCTGCCCCGACCAAGAATGTCGCCGGTCCCTCATAGAGTGCGGGCATGGCGCAAGAAGTACTGAAGCTGGAGCCCGGCTCCGACCACGTCGCCAGGCTTGCACGCCGCAATGACCCGCTGCGTGCGGTCATTGAGCTGATCTGGAACTCGGTCGACGCAGAGGCCGACAACGTGCGAGTCGAGTTCGTCCGCAGCGAAAGCGGTGCGATCGACGAAGTGCGCGTCATCGATGACGGGCACGGCATTAGCCCAGACGAACTCAAGTCGACGTTCGGAATCATCGGCGGCTCATGGAAACGAGCCGGCTCCAAGACCAAGAACGGGAAGAGGCTACTCCACGGCCAGGAAGGCCAGGGCCGGCTAAGAGCTTTCGCCCTCGGTGATCGTGTCGAGTGGGTCAGCCTCGCGATGGATTCAGCCGACGTCCTGCACCGTGTCACCGTCACCGGCAGTACGGACGACTACCGACAGTTCCCGACCTCCTTCACACCTACAAGCGAGCCGATGCCGACCAGCACCACCTTCCGTGCTGACAACCGGGGCCAGCTGGCTCTCGGTGCGCTCGACTCCGAGCAGGCGCTTCCTCAATTGCTGGGTCACTTCGCACCCCTTCTCCTGAACGACAAGAACCTGTCAATCGTCTACGACGGCTCCCGGCTCGATCCGCGTCAACACATCGCTGATGATCAGAGCTACCCGCTGGAGGGTGTACCCGGGACCGCCTCGGTTCGCATCATCGTGTGGAAGTCAGCTGCACGACGAACACCACGCAAGCTTCACGTCGGCGTCGACGGAACACACTTCCCATACGAGGAGACAGCCACCCGACTCGAAGCGCACTTCCCGTTCACCGCCTACGTGACGTGGGACAAGCTAGGCAGTGACGAACTCAGCGTTCTTGGTTTGCACGAGATGGCCGACGAGCCTGTGAGCCTGCTCTGGAAGGCGGTCGACGAGAAGATCCGTGAGCACTTCGTCGCCCGGCGTCGTCGGCAACGCGGTGAGCAGATCAAACGGTGGCGAAACACGGGCGCCTACCCGTACCAAGGGAAGCCGGCGACCCCGACAGAGAAGGCCGAGCGCGCCGTCTTCGACGTCATCAGCGGCACTCTGGCACCACACATCGCCCCCGACACGCACCAGGCGAAGGTCACCCTCCGCCTGCTTCAGGGTGCCGTCCGTCATGACCCCGGGACACTCACCACGATCCTCCACGAGGTGGTGTCCCTCTCGGAGGAGGATGCTGCGGCACTGACCCGACTCCTGCAGGAGACGACGCTGCCCGCGATCATCCGCGCGACCAGCCAGGTGGCCGACCGACGCAAGCTGCTCGAAGGGTTGAATCACATCCTATTTGACCCCGACGATGCTAAGCACGTGGGAGAGCGAGACCACCTCCACAAGATCCTGAACGGGGAGTTGTGGATCTTCGGCGAGGGCTACAACATCATGCGCAGCGAGAAGAGCCTGACCGACTTGGCTCGCACGCATCTGAAGCTGGCCGGCCTGCCCGACGACGTCCCGATGATTCGCCGCGCGGACGGCCGCGGTGGTCGTACCGACCTCCACCTTGCCGTCTCCGACAAGCAACATGACCGAATCCGCCACCTCGTCGTCGAGTTGAAAGCGCCTCACATCTCTCTCGGCAGGAGTGAGTTGGACCAGGTCGAGGACTACGCGAACGTAATCCTCGACAACCCAGCCTTCGCCACAGCAAGGTCCGAGTGGGACTTCATCCTGGACGGCACCAACTGGAAGGACGTGGCGCGTCGCAGGATCAAGGACGGACGCGACGACGGAATGTTCTGGGAGCACTCCGAGCAAGGCAAGCCGCGAGTGCGCGCCTTCGTCCGCACCTGGAGCGACATCATCGCCGAGAACACCCAGCGCCTCGACTTCCTTTCTCGAGGTCTGGAACTCGATCCCTCGGTGCAGGACGGACTGCGGCACCTCCAGACCACCTACACCGAACTGCTCCCACCCGAGCTGGGAGAGCCCGACGACCAGAGCGCCTGACCCGCGGATCTGACAGATCCCCGGCCACGGAACATGCCTCGGCAGTCATCCGAGTGTCTGCCACATCGGTGCGCCGATAGGACGCTTCCCCGTCTCACGTCGACACAGGTGGTCCAGAGACAAGGAGTAGCGCTGCCCAGTCGTGCCGGGCATGGCTCACGAGGAAGCCGACTCCAAGTAGGCGTGGATGAGGGTTGACGGCAGCCTGCCTCGACTACCTACCTCGATCCCCTGTCCGCGGGCCCAGGCACGGACGGCAGCGGCGTCGTAGTCAACGCTCCCGACCTGCGGAGCCACGCTCGATCCGGTCTCGCGGGCCACCACGGGGCGAGGATCCGGGTGGGCTGG
>CALMKG010000376.1 GCA_937867175.1 uncultured Propionibacterium sp.
GGCACCGAGTACTGGTTCGCGATCACCTCCATCGACACCACCGGCAACGAATCCGCGAGATCCACGAGTTCCTCGGCGACGCCGACTGCCGCACCGGACACGACTCCGCCCCCGGTGCCGAGCGGACTAGCCCCGACTGCCGGCGATGGTCATGTGGAGCTGTCCTGGGCTGCGGTCACGGCACCAGATCTAGCGGGCTACAACGTCTACCGCGCGACGTCGTCAGGTGGGCCTTGGACGAAGCTCACCGGTTCGCCGATTGGCGCAACAACGTACGACGCCACGGGCTTGACCAACGGCACCGAGTACTGGTTCGCGATCACCTCCATCGACACCACCGGCAACGAATCCGAGAAGTCGACATCAGCGGTTTCGACCCCGTCGAGTGGGTCGGTCCAAACCGAACATTGCGGCACGCTTGTCGGGGACGAGACTTGGACAGCTCCATCCGTCCATGTCCTCACCTGCACTGTGAGCGTTCCGAGTGGAGTGAGCCTGACCTTGCAGCCCGGCGCGCGCGTAAAGGTCGCTGCCGGCGCTGGGGTCCACGTGGCTGCTGGAGGATCTTTGGTTGCGGACGGGACAGTTGCGGAACCGATCACGTTGACGTCGCTGCGGGATGACTCCGTCGGTGGTGACACCAATGAGGACGGGTCGGCCAGTGCTCCTGCTCCGGGCGACTGGGCTGGAATCACGGTCCCCTCTGCGAGCGAGGATGCTCCGGCGACGGTTGTGTCGGTGCAGCGTGTGCGCCTTCGGTACGGCAAGGGGATCCACGTCGGTTACCGCGACGGTGGGTGGTACCAGGGGGCACTGCAGATGACGATCCGGGACAACGAGTTCACCGGGGGCCAGATCGAAGTCACTGCTGGCGGTGACCCTAGTGGGATCGTTATCGAGTCCAACCACCTGACCGAAGTTGGAAACGTTGTCGTGGGGCCATGGTGGTTTGAGAACTTCCAGAACGGCGGCGGGATCGATCTCATGACCGATGAGCGGGCCGAGGTCGGCCCGGTGGTCCGCAACAATCAGATTTCCGGCGTCACAGCGATCCGTGACTATCAAGGCTATGCCGTAGTGGTGGTCGGGAAGCTCTCTCCAGATCGCTTCCACGGCAACACAGGTTCAGGGAACCAGCACAACGCGATGCTCGTCGGCGGCACACTGATCGGTGACTTCTCCATCGACGGTGCCGGTCTGCCCTGGCGGCCCACGGGATTCACTGTGGCGCCAGACAGCACCCTCTCGATCTTGGCCACGGCGTCGCCGTTCGTTGTCTTCGGCGGCCTTCAGGTTCAAGGCGACCTGACTTTCCAGCCCGGAACCACCGTGAAGTTCGGCAATGAAGAGATTGTGGGTTGCTCACCCTCGTGTGCCGGCATCACAGTCGAACCAGGCGGCAGCGTCGCGGCGGATGGGACGTCGGCGGCGCCGGTGGTGTTGACCTCCTCGAAGGATGACTCGGCCGGTGGGGACACCAATGAGGATGGGTCGGCCACGTCGCCCGCGCAGGGCGACTGGGCTGGAATCACGGTCCCCTCTGCGAGCGAGGATGCTCCGGCGACGGTTGTGTCGGTGCAGCGTGTGCGCCTTCGGTACGGCAAGGGGATCCACGTCGGTTACCGCGACGGTGGGTGGTACCAGGGGGCACTGCAGATGACGATCCGGGACAACGAGTTCACCGGGGGCCAGATCGAAGTCACTGCTGGCGGTGACCCTAGTGGGATCGTTATCGAGTCCAACCACCTGACCGAAGTTGGAAACGTTGTCGTGGGGCCATGGTGGTTTGAGAACTTCCAGAACGGCGGCGGGATCGATCTCATGACCGATGAGCGGGCCGAGGTCGGCCCGGTGGTCCGCAACAATCAGATTTCCGGCGTCACAGCGATCCGTGACTATCAAGGCTATGCCGTAGTGGTGGTCGGGAAGCTCTCTCCAGATCGCTTCCACGGCAACACAGGTTCAGGGAACCAGCACAACGCGATGCTCGTCGGCGGCACACTGATCGGTGACTTCTCCATCGACGGTGCCGGTCTGCCCTGGCGGCCCACGGGATTCACTGTGGCGCCAGACAGCACCCTCTCGATCTTGGCCACGGCGTCGCCGTTCGTTGTCTTCGGCGGCCTTCAGGTTCAAGGCGACCTGACTTTCCAGCCCGGAACCACCGTGAAGTTCGGCAATGAAGAGATTGTGGGTTGCTCACCCTCGTGTGCCGGCATCACAGTCGAACCAGGCGGCAGCGTCGCGGCGGATGGGACGTCGGCGGCGCCGGTGGTGTTGACCTCCTCGAAGGATGACTCGGCCGGTGGGGACACCAATGAGGATGGGTCGGCCACGTCGCCCGCGCAGGGCGACTGGGCTGGAGCCAAAGTCGCCGGTGATGGCGCGGAGGTCTCTCTTAACGGATCCGTCATCGCATATGCAAGAACTGCGATACACATCGACCGAGGACACGCCGCGATCCGTGGCGCGATACGACACTCAACGATGGGCATCGAGGCGTGCAGTTGGCAGAGCACGCTGTGTTCTGCAGATGCCGCCAACGTCGACTGGGGCGGCGCGGACGGCCCGTTCATCGACCCGGAGAACCCGCTTGTGTGTGGCGCGGTGATCGTGACCCCGTGGACCGGCCAAGCGGATAGTTCGACATCGCTCTACCGATCCGTTAACTGCGACGGATCGAGCAGCCCCGCACAGCAACTCAGCCAAGCCGATGGTCACCGTGCCCAGCGGATGAACGAACTCGGTATCGACTGTTCCGGTGGGATGCAGGATGCGTGCGACCTCATCCAGGCCTACGAAGACTGCTACGCCGCCGCCCAAGAGGTCGCCTGGAGTCACGTCTCGGTTGCTGGTATCCCGGCGGAAGTCCCCGACAGCGGGTCTGCCCTGGACGTTGGCGAGGCCTGGCTAAGCACGTCCGAGAGCCGGGTGATCACGGCTGCTGGTTCGGTACTTTCGTGGGGCAGAGACCTGCTCGGAGTCGTGACTCTTTTCCAGGAACTCACCAGCGCCGCAAACGCCTGTACACCGTAACGGGGCTAGGAGAGCCGGGACGGGGAACGCCGCGCTCATGGAGCGTTTCAACGCCCCCGCTGACCACCACTGTCGCGAACGGCGTGAAGATCCTCGACGGTTTGCACGCCCGCTCGGACCGAAGCTCTTCCCCACAGCATGCTCAGGTTCGACGAACACGAGAGACCAGACCAGCGGCGGAGTGCTGAGGACCCTCAGGTTCATGCCGAAACCGTCAATATGCGCGCGAACTTCTAACGAGCTCCTGTCATGCGTCCGGTGGTGTCGAAGAGTTCGAGCTCGGCGGGGTGCATCTGGTGTTGGACGACGAAGGAGCGGTTCTTGATCCGCCACAGCCCCTGGCCGGTACCGAGCGTGGGGATCAGTGACTGCTCGGTGCCAGTGAGCCCCAGCGCTGCCGAGGTCGCACCGAGCTGGTCGGCTTCCTGGCGGTAGACGATGCGGGTCTCGGCGTTGGCGAGGAGCGACGAGGCGAGCGCGCGCATGGCGGAGCCGGAGTCGCCGACGTTGTCGAGGTCGGTGAGCTTGTGGAAGATCAGCATGTTCGCGATCCCGTAGTGCCGCGCGAGGCGCCAGTGGGCGTCCATCCGTCGCAGCAGTGCGGGGTGCGACATCAGGCGCCAGGCCTCGTCGTACACGACCCAGCGCTGGCCGCCGTTCGGGTCGAGCAGTGCCGATTCCATCCACGCGGACGCGCAGGTCATCAAGACCGAGATGAGGGTGGCGTTTTCGGTGACGCGGGACAGGTCGAGGGAGATCATCGGGAGGCTCGGGTCGAACTTCACCGTCGAGGGGCCGTCGAAGAGCCCGGCGAGGTCACCTGCGACGAGGCGCCGGAGTGCGTGACCGACCAGTCGTCCGTCTTCCGTGAGTCGTCCGTCGGGGTCGTCGGCCGGATCGGGTGTGAGCAGTCGGTCGACGACCATCGGGAGGACTGGGACGTCGGCTCCGCGAACAGTGCGGTCGATGGCGATGTCGACAGCAGTGTGCTCGAGTGGGGTGAGCCGACGTTCGAGCACGGTCTCCGCCAGGGCGCCGACGAGGTCGCGGCGACGGGACGCGACCTGGCTCGCCCACTGGGCGTCGTCGTACCCGGACGGACGGTGGCCCTCGTCGAGAGGGTTCAGGCGGTTGGCCATGCCATGTCCCAGCGCGATGGCGCGACCGCCGACGGCTTCTGCGACGGCGGTGTGCTCGCCCTTGGGATCGCCGGGGACGTAGACGCGGCGACCGAAGGGGATCGACCTCGTGTAGAGGCTCTTGGCGAGGCAGGACTTGCCGGAGCCCACGATCCCGGCGAGAACGAGGTTCGGTGCGGTGATGAGGCCGCGCGCGTAGAGGATCCAGGGGTCGTAGACGAATGAACTGCCGGAGTAGAGGTCCTGGCCGACGAACACGCCTTCGCTGCCGAGTCCGCCCTCGGCGAGGAAGGGGTAGGCGCCCGCCAGGGTCGCCGAGGTGTCCTGGTGGCGTGGCACGCGGAATCGCCCGGGCGTCCGCAGTGCGGCGGGACCGTGTTCGCCGGCGCGGGGGAGCGTCATGGTCGCCCGCTTCTCGGCCGACAGTTCCTCGGCCTTGCGCTTGGCTTCGGCGCGGCGAACTTCGCGGTCGGCGGAGAGGAGTTCTCGCGCCGCGGCCTTGCGGAGCTTGCGATCGTGCCGCCGTTCTCGTCCCGGGGAGACGAGCACGGCGGAATGGAGGCGTCCGTCCTGCCACCCCGTCATAGCGACAACCCTGGCTGGTGCGTGGAGCGCTGAACCGGGGCGAATGCCGGGTAGTCGCTCATGTCGTAGGCGATCGTCGCCTCGATCTCGTGCGCCCGATCCACGCAGTCGGCGACCTGGTGGATCATCGCGGCAGCGCGATGCAGCTCCCAGGACTCCCTGTACGACGCCGCGCGGCCGGCGTTGGCATCGCCGTTCATCCACGCCTGCTTGCGAGTCGGCCCGTCGTGGAACTCGCCGAGCTGGTGCAGTGACTGGCTCAGCGATAAGAGAGCGGAACTGATGGAACCCAGAACCGCGTAGATCGCGGTCGGATCGTCGATCGTGCGCGTCGCGTGAGCGAGGCCGCGGACTGCTTCCCGGAGTTCGTCGGCGTCGCCGACCGGGTCACTGAAGGTAGGCATCGGGTTCCTCTTCGATATGTGCTGCTCATCAAGGAGGTGTGAACGGAGCTCCGAGGGAATCTCGGACCGTCGCCGTTGGCCGACTCCCTGCCCGAGCGGGATCTGTTGGTCCGGGTGCGGCAAGGCTGAGAGCGCACCGTGTTGCTTCTGGGGCGCGTCGATCGTTTTCGAGTGCAAGCCGTGCAGAGCCCATACGCTCGTAGCGGCCAAGGTTCACAAGCACAGGGAGGGCGCGTCCGATGGTGCTGCCGCTCATCCCCGTCGTGCTGATCGGCGTTGGTGCCGTGACTGGCGCTGGCGGCGCCATCATGGGCGTCAAAGGCGGCCTTGACATCAAGAAGGCCAACGACCGCATTCGTGCAGCTGGTGACCGCTACACCGTCGAGCGGGAGCAACTCGTCGAGCACGAAGCGGCAACCAATGAGGCTCTGAAGCGTCTCGGAGCTTGCCAAGAGGAGGCCATCCACGCGGTTGTCCTGCGCATGGCCGACTTCCTCCGACGTCACGAGAAGCAGGTCAAGGACAGCGAAAGGCTGCTCGTCGACGGCCTTGAGGCGGCGCCCGGCCAGGTCGTGGTCAACGGATCCTTGGGGCAGGACGCAATCTCCTGGATGCGGGGAATCGTCGGATCGGCGGTAACCGGGGTCGGCATCAACACAGGCATGACCGCGGCCGTGACGTCCTTCGCGTCGGCGAGCACTGGCACGGCGATCTCGTCGTTGTCTGGCGCCGCCGCAACGAACGCGACGATGGCCTTTCTAGGCGGCGGAAGCCTCGCCTCAGGAGGGGGTGGAATGGTCGCCGGGGCTGCGGCACTGAACTTTGTCACGATCGGCCCTGCTCTTCTCGTAAGTGGCCTCGTGGTTGCTGGGCAGGGTGAGAAGGCCAAGACGAAGGCGCGAGAGAACGAGGCAGCCGTGAACATCGCGATTGCCGAGATGGGAGCCGCGAAGGTTGCCTTCAACGCGATTCAGGAGCGGGCAGGCGAACTCCTGGACCTGATCAAGGCCATCCAAGTACGCGCTGTTGATTCACTTGATGTACTCGAATCGGAACCATTCGACCCCGAGAGGCATGCCACTCGGTTCCAGCAGGCGCTGACTCTTACGATCGCGGTCCGCGACATTGCTAGCGCGCAAGTCGTCAACGAAGCCGGCGACCTTGACGAGGGCAGCGCCCGGTTCAACATCACCTACCGACCGCTCATCGAGGAGGAAGACAATGACTGAGCCCAAGGTGCACGTCGGCAAGGTTGTCAACGCCAAGGCGCCGATCGCGAACGCAGACGCGTTCGCGGCTCTGAACCAGATCGTCGCTGCAGCACGCGAGTATGGCCAGATCCGTCAGACTGAGGCGACAAAGCGCGCTGCGATTGCAGCTGAAGAACACGTTCAGGTCGATCGGATTCGAGCGGCCGAGGGTGTCCTGAAGCTCTACTTCGATCGAGTCTTCGAGGAACGGGCCAAGACCAATGCCGAGATGTTCACGCGGCTTGATGAGGCGATGGAGAGCGGTGACCCGCAGATGGTGCATGCGGTCGTGAGGGGCATCGTCGATCTGGCACAGTCGTCGCCGCTGGCCGGCCTCGAGGACTTCGGCAAGTTCTGGGCTGAACTCGGCACCGACGACAACCCAGTTGAACTCTGATCGCGGATGACCGTGGTCAGTTAGGTGTTCTGGACCTTCCCCCGCTACACGGATCGGCACAGCGGGAGTGCTGAGGTCGCGAAGCCCTGAGCCTGCTGGCCCCAAAGCCGCCGCGTCTCGCAGGACGCCTGGATCGCCGCCTGCTCGATGGCAGCGACAGCACGCTCGAGCCCGTCGGGATCGCTCGCGCTGACGGCGACGAACCCGGTCGCCCGCAGGACGCCGTGCCCGGCGGTCAGGTCGGCTTCCTGCTGGAGGACGTCCTGGTATTCGGCGGTCTGCTGGGCGTCCTCGATCTGGCCGATCTTCTGCCGCTGGGCGGCGTCGGAGATGTACTCGGTCTTCTTCTTGCGGATGTCGCGGGCGGCGCGGTCGGTACGCATGGGCGTGTAGAGCAGCGTGAAGGTCCGCCGGATCCCCGAGGACAGCAGCAGGGGCGCGAGGAAGCCGGGGTAAACGAGCGACCGCGGCCACTCACTGATCCAGAGCACGCAGTGGTGCGCGGAGTCGCTGCGCAAGGAGCCCCACGACTCGGTGACCGCGACGGGGCCGGCGGTGGCGAGGTCGCGGCCGATGTCGCCCTGCCGCTCAAGTGCGCCCGCGACGGCCGGGTCGTACGCCGACCGCAAGATCAGCGCCAGATCGCCGGGCGTGAGCCATTCGCCGGGGGAGAGGTCGGCGGACCGGAGGGCGGCCAGCATGGTCGCCATCTCCTGTCGGAGTACGGCGGCCGCCCCTCGCATGCCTCCTCCAGCAGCTCGGATCGCGCGCCCGGCCACCTTCATGTCCAGCGAGATGGAGACGGTCGACGCATGGCGCTCGCCTGCGGGGCCAGCTCGGTCGACCAGTTCGCCGTACGTCGTCGACGCCCACGACCCTGAGCGGTTGCCGTGCTGCTCCCACCAGTCCGCCAGGCCCTTGCCGGAGTCGGGCAGTGTCCGCTCCAGCACCTGGACGGAGGCGATTCGCCCGGATCGGCATGCCGTCGCGAGGACGCGACCCCACGAGACGACCCGGCGCTCCTGCTCTGCCGGGTCGAGCAGAACGAACGCGGGGTGGGAGACACCGACAATCGCGGTCAGGGTCGCCGCGTGCGGGTCGTGGACCATGACGGCGTTGGTCTCGGGGTCGACCCACTGACGCAGCCGAGCCGCATCGCCGGGCAGCGCCAGCGTTCCGGCCGGCCGGGGCTTCGCGACTCGACGCCGATACAGCAGTTGTCCGCCGGCTGATCGCCACAGCCATCGCGCGCCGATCGGCGCCCACTCGATGAGCTTGCGGCCGCCGACGCCGACGAATGCCAGCGTGACGAAGAACAGGATGATCGGGAAGGTCATCACCACGGCGCCGATGTACAGACCGATGATCAAGGTTCCTGATGCGAGGCTCGCCATCACGAGTTGGGGGCCTGAGAGGCCGAGCAGTACCCCGCGCCGGGTCAGGCGCGAGAACTTGATCGGGGTCAGCTCCGGCTCGCGGGTCGCCGCAGCCACGGCGGATCACTTCTTCCCTGCGGTGTCGACCAGCGTCGAGTCCGCGACTGGGGGTGGGGCGGTCGAGGGAGCGGCGGACTCATGTGCCTGTGCCTGCCCGGTCGCTTGGGCGGCGACGAAGTTGCCGAGCCGAGGACCGGCCGCTGCTGCCTCCTTCGCGACCACGACCCCAGCGGCAGCTGCACCGCCAGCCGCCGCAACACCTCCCGAGGCGCCACCTGCTGCGGCGCCTCCGCCGCCGGTTCCACCTGACGATCCGCCCGTGGACGGTCCCGTGGCCACAGGCGAGGCGCCGGACGTCGTACCGCCGCCTCCGCCACGGCCTCCGCCGCCATCGCCCAGGACCTTGGCCGGCTCGCTGCTGGTGCGGCGAGAGAGTGGGATCGGCATCGGCCGATTCAGCGAGGACTTGGCCTCCTGTTCGGCCGACATCGCGTGATACATGTCGAAGCCCATGAAGGCGATGGCCTTGTAGGTCAGGTACGGCGCGAACCCGGCCATCAGCATCAGCACGACGCCCGCCATCGGCTGGCTGACGGACTCGAGGTCGGCATCGATCGGCGCCGAGACCTGGGCGGTGGCGAGCAGGAAGATCACCACGAGGACGACTTTCGACAGGATCATCGCGATCACGAAGGTCGCCCACCGGCTCAGCCACGTCCGGGTGTGGTCCCAGCTGGCACCCGCGAGCGCGATCGGTGCGAAGACGATCGCGATCAGAAGGAGGGCCTTGCGGATCAGCAGGCTGATCCACACCACCATCGCTCCGATGATTGCCAGGCTGGCGAGGAAGATCGTGAGGATCGCTCCGGCGCCGGGCGCGCTGAGGTTGATAGCGCCGAGTCCGGCGGCGAGTACGGCGACCTTGTCGCCCATCTCGTTCATGTTGGTGCCCGCTGCGTTGACGATGCCGATGCAGAGCTGGTCGGTGATCTCGAGCGCGGTCGCGAGTAGGGCGAGCGCCACGAACGATCCCAGGATCGACTTCGCCAGCCCGAGCGC
Source organism: uncultured Propionibacterium sp. (assembly GCA_937867175.1). Lineage (GTDB taxonomy): Bacteria > Actinomycetota > Actinomycetes > Propionibacteriales > Propionibacteriaceae > Brooklawnia. Next base: position 9,307 of record CALMKG010000376.1, read on the forward strand.
TGCTCTGGACAGCGCGGCCGGTTCGCGCCGGATCATGCCGCCGATGACCTGGAGCATGAAGAAGCCAAGCATCACGAAGACGCCGACGCCGAACATGATGTTGTAGACCTTCGTGTACTCGCCGCTGGTCACGTCGACGTACGTCGTGGTGTCGATGACCTTCCAGACTGAGGTGAACATCCACTCGGCCGCGCCGCCCATGCCCTGAGCGAGCCAGTCGAACGGGGCGGTGATCACCGCGCCGGCCGCGTCGCCGGCGGCGTTGCAGACCTCGTGGATCACCGGTACGTCGCAGACACCCATGATCGATTCCTCAGACCTGCTTGCCGACGTTCCAGAAGAAGTTCACGAGAGTCACCGAGGCGCCGCAGACGATCGCGGCGCCGAGGGCGACGAGTACGCCGAGTTTTCCGCGACCGGCGAGGTGCGGGTTCGACGAGTTGGCTCCCAGCGCCCACACGATCGCCGAGATGATCAACGCGAGTACGGCCAGCACGAGACCAACCGTCATCGAGGCTCCGACGATCTTCTTGAGCTGGCCGATCCCAGGCAGGCCGTTGGAGTTCGGGTCGATCGAGATGTCGAGGGGTAGCAGGAGTGCTGCTGTGAGTAGGTCCATCGGAGGGCTCCTGGCGTCGTACGGGCGGACGTCTTAGAGGTGCGGGCCGATGTCCAGCAGCCAGTTGGCCCACGTGAGCGCGGCCCCCGTGAGCGCCGCTCCGCCAATCGCGACGAGGCAGCCGAACTTCGCCTTCTGAGCGGTGTGCCAGCTGCCCGAGCTGGATGCGATCGCCCAGGCCGTTGCGGAGACGATGAGCATGAGTACGGCGACGATCAGGCCGTAGGTCAGGAGCGCGCCGACGATGGCGCGCAGGTCTCCCGAACCGCCGACCGCGCCGAGGTCGGGCCCTACCGCAGGATCGTCAAGGAACTTCACATCCTCGAGGTGCGTGCGGCAGGCCGAGGTTCGGGCAACTCCGCTGGTCGGACGTCATGCGAGCGCTGGATCGCGGTGCTATGTCCAGGTCGTGTTGGTGGTTACGGCGTCGGTAAGGCGAGCCCCCTTGAGCGATTTCCCGCGAAGGATCGAGCTGGTGAGATCCGCCCTGCGGAGGTCGGCGCCTGTGAAGTCTGCGCCGCGCAGATCCATTGCCGAAAAGTCGACGTATCGCAGGTCGGTGTCGGTGAAGTTGAGCGTTGCACCGTCGATAACCGCGCCCTGGATGGCAACTGCGTTGCCGTGCTGGTCGCTGAACCGTGTCCTGCCGAAGATTGCCCCGGTCAGGTTGGCGCCGGTCAGGTCAGTTCGGCGCAGGTCGGCGCCGGTGAAGTCGGCTCCGTGTAGGTCGAGCCCGGAGAGGTCGACGTATCGCAGGTCCGCACCTGCGAAGTTGAGCGTCGCCTTGTCGAGAGTTGCGCCTTGGAGGACGACTGCGTTGCCGTGCTCGTCGCTGAACCGCGTCCTGCCGAAGATTGCCCCGGTCAGGTCGGCCCCGGTCAGGTTGGCTCGCCGAAGGTCGGCATCGGTGAAGTCGACCCCAGCAAGATTCGCCCCTTCAAAGTCCATGCCGCGCAGGTCGGCGCCCGCGAAGTCTGGACCCACGATGCTGAGATCGACGTCGAGTTCAGTCGACCATGGAGTCGCGGGGACTGTATCGCGGACAGGCCCGACGAACTTTGGCGTGGGATAAACCTCGGGCGTCGACGATCCCGTCGCCATTTGGCCGTAGGCGGATAGATCCACCGACGAACGTAGCTTCAGGACTTCCGATGCCGTCTTCTGATCGATCGAGTCGCAGAGCCGGTACATCGTGTCGAGCGCGCGCCAGGCGTAGTCGCTCGGGTGGTCGATTCCGACGAGGTGCTTGTTCTCGTTGCGCACTCCGATGAGTTCGTATGCCCAGCCTCGGTGGTCCGCGCCGAACATCTGCCGGAAAACCCGCGGCCAGTGCTTCGTCAGGAGCACGAGGCAGACTGCCATGTCCATCGCGTCCGCACACTCTTCGATGGTTCCGTCCGCCGGGAGCTTGCGGAAACGGCGGACGTCGTCAACGGTCGGCATGCGGTCGTGAACGAGCGTCTCCAGAACACCGTCGGTCCACCAGGTGTCGCCAAACTCCTTCAGCAGTGCCTCGCAGACGAAGCGGGACAGAGGAGTACGGAACAGTCGAAGTCCCGACGCCACAAGCTCTTCGTTCGTAACCATGGCTGCTGTCCCCTCCCAGTTCGCAACCGCGCTGGAGAGCGAGGCATCTGCTGTTCCGTACGAAGGCGAGTTTGGCAGAGGCTGGGCGGGGCTGGCAGGAAGTTCGGGATGCACCGGCAGCTACTTTCCAGAGTTCCGCTTGACGGTGCTCGTGGGCTTCATCGTGAAGTTGCCACCGCCCTTGTTGACCTTGGTGTACCCGCCGAACGAGTTGCTCGTACCGGCCTTCTGGTGAAGCCGCGCGGAGGAGACCCCCTTGCTGCTGACATTCCTGCCGAAGCTGCTTCGGCTACCGCTCTTGCTCATGATCTCTGCCTTCCTTGGGATGAGCGAAACCTTGAAGTATGAGGCATGGCCTGCGCGTCGTCAATAGATTCTGAGCAAGTTTCTGCTGGCCCGTTTAGGGCGCCCAACTCGCGGCTAGTCGAGCCGCCGAACCGTCATGGTCTCGCCGGCGAACTCGCCGATCGTCCCGTAGCGAACGACGTCACCGGTCCGCGGCGCATGGAGGATCCGGTCACCGCCGACGTAGATTGCGACGTGGTGCGGACCGCCGGCACCGGGGTAGCTGAAGAAGATGAGGTCACCGGGTTGCTTGTCGGACCAGGCGATGCCTTGGCCGGCGTGGATCTGATCGCCGGAGTAGTGCGGCAGGCGGATGCGTCCGCCGGACGCTTGGTACGCGGCGTAAAGCACGAGGCCTGAGCAGTCGAAGCCGCCGCCCGTCGGCCCCTCGAAGTTGCCGCCGCCCCAGACGTAGGGCTTGCCGAGCTGGGACGAGGCAGCCTTGATGAAGTCACCCGCGAAACCCGGCGGAAGGTTCATCGGCACGTCGACCGCCGGCTGGGCACAGGCGAGGTCACTTGAGAGTGATACGCCGCTCAGTGTCGCCAGGATCTTCTCCGCGATCGGCTGGTTGACGGCGTAGCGGTCGGGATAGGCCGAGACCTGCACCGCCTGGGCCGCGGCGCCGGGATCCATCGATGCCCATCCGTCGATGTCGAGCAGGCCCCGAGGCGAGCCGTGGTTCGGGCCGCTGGGTCCGCCGTAGAAGGCGCGGGACGACCAGACGGGGTCCATCAGGTTCTCGACGGTGCCCCAGCCGGCGGCGGGGCGTTGCTGGAAGAGGCCTACGGAGTCGTGGTCGCTGCCGTCGCCGTCGTTCGGGACGTTGCCGGAGTGGGGGTAGGCGCCGATGTTCGACAGGATCCGCAGCGACGACTCGGTCAGCGCGGTCATGATCGCGATCATCTGGCCGCGGGCGGGGATGCTCTCGCTCTGGCCGGTGGCGATGATCGCGGCAGCCCGGGTGAGCTGCTGCTGGTTGAGGGTGACGGTCTCGCCGTTGGTGTTCGTCGCGCTGAGGCTGTCAGGCACCGGGCCGCTGACGCCGAGGCTCTCGGTCGCCTGACCGTCCCACATGCAGCCGCCCGATCCTGCGGCGGCGGGGCTGATCAGCGTCGCGACGCCGAGAACGGCGGCAACGGGTGCAAGAAGCACGGCGGCTGCGGCACCGACCGCGAGCATCTTGATGCTCATGGCCGGGTCACCTGAGTGGGTTGTCGAGTTGCGAGAGTCGGAGGACGCGGCAGCGGTCGAACGAGGGCTCGCACGCGACGAAGACGGTGAATGCCACCGGGTGCGACGACTCGGCGTTCTCGCCGTTCCACACGCCGCTCCGGTGCCGCGTGCCGGTGACGGTCACGGCCGTCGTGCCCGGTCGGAGGTGGCCGTGGGCTTGCTGGACCGCGGCGGTCCAGGAATCGGGGACGTACGCGTCGTCGACCTCGATCGTCTGACGCACTTCCATCGCCCCGAGGTCGAGCCATTGGTCGACGGTCGGCAGGTAGGTGGCCACGTCGGCGATCAGGCCGGGCGACTCCTCGCCGGAGGGGTCGGCGTCGGCCAGGACGGCGGCGGTGTAGTCGGTGGGCAGGAAGCCGAGGCTGGTGTCCCAGTCGAACAGTGACGACGCGACGGCGCGTGAGTACGTGATCGGATCGTTCGTGTGGGGGAGCGCGCGATCTTTGAGCGTGACCACGGGAGTCGCCTCCTCCGGGATCGCCTCGAGCTCTCCGGGCGGTGGAGGCCCCGGGGTGGATTCGGCGGACTGGGGTCCACGCACGAGTCCGTAGATGCCGACGGCGAGGGTCGCGAGGGTGAGGACGCAGCCGAGGATGACGGCGATCTGGCGCCAGGTGAGGTTGCGCATCGAGGCTCCGAGGTCGAGGTGGCGGACACTCGGGAGGTACGCCGATCAGGCCGACGCGGCCGCCGAACGTGCCTCGCGGACCTGGTCGCGCAGTTCGATCGTCTCGGCGACGACGCGCTCGAAGCGCGCCCAGTCCTCGTCTTTGAGGGCAGCCGCAAGTTCCGCGACGTCGTACAGGCCGGTCCACCCCTCGAGCTCGGACCACATCAGTACGAACGACCTCGGGCTGTGGTGCTTCGGTGCGCGCTTGGCCTTGCTCCGCAGAGCGCGGAGGCGCTGGGCGTTCTCTTCCTCTTGGACGCGCTTGAGGGCTTCGGCGGCGAGGCGGGCGACTTCGTCCTGCTCCTCCTGGGACGGGGGAGGCTGGGTAGCCAGTTCGACGGCGGCCTTGACCCGCTTGTACGCAGGTGACACCGGGGCACCGCCGTCGATCTCCGTCAGCATGTTCGCTGCGAACTCGCGGACGGATTCACCCAGCGTTTCGTCCTTGGAGACCGACTCGATCCAGTTGGTCTGCTCGAGGCGCTGCCATGCGTCCCTGCCCGTCAGCCGCTGCGCTGCGCGAGTTCGGGCGTCACCGCCCGGCTCCGGGGAATCCCCGGAGCCGGAGGCTCCGCCATCGCGACCTCCACCGCCGAACTGCGTGGCGGCCATTCGACGCTGGGCATCCTCCTGCTCGAGCATCTTGATCTCGGCGTACAGCCGCGCCGTCTCCACCGGGGAGAGCGGCTTGCGCTGCTCGTTCTCGTCCTGCTGAGCGAGCAGGTGCGAGAGCTGATCGGAGATGCCTGAGCGGACCCACACGTTCAAGGTGCGCCGCCCGAGCCGGCGCAACGCTTCGAGCCGGCGCCAGCCGCAGATCAGGACGCCGTCAGGGGTGATGGTGACAGGCTGGAGCAGGCCGACCTCCTCGATCGACTTCATCAGCGCATTCAGGTCGCCCGGGTCCTTGCGATGGCGTACGCCGACGGTGATCGAATCGATCTGTCGCTCGAGCTCGATGTGTCCCTTGTCAGACATCGATCCTCCTGGCGACCTTCGGGGCGGAGTCTCGGATTTCCACGACGAGCCCGTCGTCGGCGAGCAGGTCGACGACCTTCCAGTCGCAGACCAGCATGGCGAGGACCCCGACGCCGGCCCGAGTCGCCGCGGCGGCCTTGTCCGGGTTGCCGAGCACGATCCGCAGCACCGTGGCCCAGGAGTCGCGGTCCAGGTCGAGGGCCACGCGGCCAGCCAGGTCACGCCGGAGGTAGGCGTGCGCGACGTGGCGGTCGCCGGCCTCCATCAGTCGCGTGGCGATGTAGTCGAGCGTGCAGGTCGCGCTGCTGCTCGGCCAGCCGAGGGCGACGAACATGCTGATCACGAGGTTGAGCGCCTCGAACGCTGTCGTAGGCGTAGCCTCCCCGGGCTTCAACCGCGGCGCCGCCGGCGCCGGGTCCGCCGGCGAGGGACCCCTGCTCTCAGCGAGGAGTTCCAGGAAGCCCGTCTCGTCCTCGCCGAAGCGGCGCGCGTCGTGGTGACGCATGACATCCCGCCTGCGCGCCTGTGCCGTCGAGCAGAGCAGCCCCGCCGCGCGCTCCTCGGCGATCAGGCTGACCTGGACTGCACGGGTGATGACTGCCCACGGGTCGTCCGCGCATCTCACCGCGCGCGTGCGCATGGCCTCGAAGGCGGCGTACGCCGAGTCCTCCGGCTCGCAGTTGTGAGTGCGCGCGAGCGATCGGTACTTGCGGATGGTGAACTGCATGAGCCGCTCCGCCTCGGGGTCCTGCCGCCAGGCCCAGTAGCCGACGCTCTCTCGGTCGTGAAGGCGCTGCAGGACTGCGCGGAGACCTTCAGGGGTGGCGAACGACGCGTTCACAGTCCCAGTCCTTCCTGGTTCGCGGCGGCCGCCGCCGACCGGTCAGGTCCGGGGTGACGGAACGTGCGGGTCGTCGTGGCCGGCGTACGGCGCGCGCGTCGTACGAGCTCGGCCTGGAGATCGACCCCGCGGCCGACCATCGGACCGATGTAGGAGCCCAACTCAGTCGGACGTACCCAGGCGATCCGCTTCTGCGTCTGCTCGCGTTCCGGCTGATCGGACCCGAGCGACGGATCACGGTGCCGTGCAAGTTCGCTGGCGGTGGGCTCGGCTGCCTCGGCAGGCCTGGGGTGCTCCGGCGGCCGATAGCTGTGGCGGCGGTACTCGGCGTGCGTGTTCACAGGTGGATCCCTTCACTCGCTGGGGTAGGGCCCGGGCGGCTCCCCGAGCCGAGCCGGGAGGCAATGCGGAACGCGGAGTCGACCGTGGTCTCGATCTCGCGGTCCGGGACCCCGGCGTACTGTGCTGCCGGCCCGAGCCAGCCCATGACTTCCGCGTGGCTCAGCCCGTTCTCGACCATCCGGCACGACGCCCAGAAGAGGGTGCGGTTACGGCCGCCCTCCGGCGTGAGCGCAACGGTTCGCGCCAGGGCGTCGGGGCGGCATCCCTTGGCGGGCATGCCGGGCGGCGGGGAGGTCCGCGCCGGTCGCGGTGGCTCCAGGAATCGGCGGAGCGCCAGCGCATCGACGGGCTTCACCGGGTGCGTTGCGACGGCTATGACGTCGTACGACCGCTGGGCGTCCTCGACTGTGCCACGCGACGGGGGAGCGATGACGTAGCCGCCGTCGCCGCGGAAGTCGATGTGCGCTGCGGGGACCTGCCAGCTGCGCTGCTCCTGGCCGCGGACGTTCGGGTAGTAGGCGTGGAGCCCGCCCGAGGGCGTGCGCACCAGCCACGCCCAGTCGTTTCCGAACCCCTGGCTCCGCGCTCGTTCGAAGGCGTCGAATCCGCTCGCGCCGGGATGGACGTCGACATCGACGACGAGGACGCCGGTCGGTGCGCCCGTGGGCAGTCCGATGTTCGCGTCAGGGGTGCGTTGCCACCAGCCGTGGACGACGCGGGCGACGGAGGTCGCGTCGTGGAAGCCGTTCGGTGTCAACGGGTGCTTCCCGCCCGGGGCGCACGGGAAGACCGGGATACCGAGATTGGCGTAGCGGAGTGCCGCGGCCGCGAGCGTGGGTTCCTGGGCGACTCGGTGCATCGTCGTGACCGACCACGTCGGGACCGGGTTGTTGGGGTCGAACATGTATCCGACGATGCGCCGGCAGGTATCCACGATTTCGGGATACCTGCCCGGATTCAGAAGGGGGATACCTGCGTTTCCGCAGGTCAGGAGGTATCCCTAAATCGCTGAGTCTGCCCGTTTCAGGGTCCGCAGGTCACCCGGCGGCCGTGTCGCGCCTGCTGATGTGGCGCAGCTCATTCGCAACTTCGTAGTCCCAAAGCGCCCACTCGTACCCGGCGACATGTGGGATGTCTGTCTCGCCGTGCTCTGCGAGCCACTGCAGGCATTGACAGAGCCGGTGGTGAGCGCGCCTGTCAAGTAGCCCGCCATGTACCGCTCTCCAGTCCTAGCCTAGCCCCAGACCAGTCGTCAGGCTCCGACGTAGAACCGGTCTGCCACCTCGAGCGCTTCGTCCAGGATCGCCAGTCCGTCGAGCACGTCGGCAGCGCTCGTGTTGCAGGGCGGGACGACGTGTGTGCGGTTGAAATGGATGAACGGCCACAGTCCGCGAGCCTTGCACTCCGAGACTAACTCGGCCATGGGAGCCGCCTCCACGCCGCTCGCATTGAACGGCACGAGCGGCTCCCGGGTGGCGCGGTCGCGAACGAGCTCAACGGCCCAGAAGACGCCCAAACCGCGGACCTCGCCCACCGAGGGATGCTTCTCGGCGAGGCGGGCGAGGCCGGGACCGATGATGTCGGCGCCGAGCTCGCGGGCATGCTCGACGACCTTCTCCTCGCGCATCACGTTGATCGAGGCCACGGCCGAGGCGCACGCCAGCGGGTGGCCGGAGTAGGTCAGGCCGCCGGGGAAGGGACGCTGGTCGAACGTTGCAGCGATTTCGTCGGAGATCACGACCCCGCCCAACGGGACGTAGCCGGAGTTGACGCCCTTCGCGAAGGTGATCAGATCGGGACGCATGCCCCAACGGTCCACGGCGAACCACTCCCCGCATCGGGCGAAGCCGGCCATCACCTCGTCTGCGATGAGGACGATCCCGAACTCGTCGCACAACTGCCGCACTCCCGCCAGATAGCCGTCGGGCGGGACCAGGATGCCGTTGGTGCCGACGACTGTCTCGAGGATGATCGCTGCGATCGTCTGCGGCCCCTCGACGGTTACGAGGTCGCGCAGGTGGGCGAGCGCCCGCACGCACTCCTGGGCCTCGTCCTCGGCGTGGAACGCGGAGCGGTAGAGGTAGGGCCCCCAGTAGTGGACGACCCCGGCTGCACCGGGCTCCGACGGCCACCGACGCGGGTCGCCGGTCAGGCTAATCGCGCCGGCGGTCGCCCCGTGGTAGCTGCGGTAGGCAGCGAGAACCTTGTGACGGCCCGTGTGGAGCCGTGCCATCCGGATGGCGTTTTCGTTGGCCTCGGCACCGCCGTTAGTGAAGAATACCTTGTCGAGCCCGGGGGGCGCGACTTCCGCGATCAGCCTGGCCGCCTCGCCGCGGACGTCGTTGGCGAAGCCCGGGGCTAGGGTGACCAGCCGGTCGGCCTGCTCCTTGATCGCCGCGACGACCGCCGGGTGCTGGTGGCCGATGTTGATGTTGACGAGCTGTGAGGAGAAGTCGAGGTAACGCGTGCCGGCGTGGTCCCAGAAGTGGCTGCCCTCCGCACGGGCAATGGGCAGCGGGTCGATGAGGCCCTGCGCGGACCACGAGTGGAAGACGTGTGATCGATCGTTGCCCCGTACGGTCTCCTCGTCGTGGTCGGGAAGCAGCAGGGATTGAGTCGTCTCGGTCATCAGGACCTCCTTCAGCTGTTGGTGGGGAAGCCCAGGTCGACGGTGGAGGTGGCCGGGTCGGGCCAGCGCGACGTCACGACCTTGCCGCGGGTGAAGAACTTGATGCCCTCGGGGCCGTACATGTGGGTGTCGCCGAAGAGTGAGTCCTTCCACCCGCCAAAGGAGTGGTAGGCGACGGGGACGGGGATCGGGACGTTGATCCCGACCATCCCCACCTCGACGTCGAACTGGAACTGCCGGGCCGCGCCGCCGTCGCGGGTGAAGATGGCGGTGCCGTTGGCGTACTGGTTGCGGTTGATTAGGGCGAGACCCTCGTCATAGGTGTCGACACGGACGACGCCGAGGACCGGGCCGAAAATCTCGTCGGTGTAGACGGTCATGTCGTCGGTGACGTGGTCCAGCAGGGTGACCCCCAGGAAGAACCCGTCGGTGGGCACGTCCGCCGACCGCCCGTCCACCACGACGGTGGCGCCCGCCTCCTCGCCGGCCGAGACGTACGACACGACCCGGTCCCGATGCTCGCGGCTGATCAGCGGACCCATGTCGGTGGCCGGGTCGGTGCCGGGCCCGACGACGAGCTTGGGCAGCCTCACGGAGATGGCGTCGACGAGCGCGTCGGCCACGTCCCCGACGGCGACAGCCACAGACAGCGCCATGCACCGCTCACCTGCGGAGCCGTAGGCGGCCGAGACGATGGCGTCCGCAGCGAGGTCGACGTCGGCGTCAGGCAGGACGAGTGCGTGGTTCTTTGCGCCTCCGAGCGCCTGAACACGCTTTCCACGGGAGGTGCCCACTTCGTAGATGTGCTTCGCGATCGGCGTGGAACCCACGAAGCTGATCGCGGCGACGTCGTCGTGCTCGAGCAGCGCGTCCACTGTCTCCACGTCTCCTTGGAGCACCGTGAAGACCCCGTCGGGCAGCCCCGCCCGCTTCCACATGTCTGCGATCAGGAGTGAGGCGGAGGGGTCCTTCTCGCTCGGCTTGAGGATGAACGAATTCCCGCACGCGATGGCGTTGGCGCACATCCACAGCGGGACCATAGCGGGGAAGTTGAAGGGCGTGATGCCGGCGACGACCCCGACAGGCTGACGGATGCTGTAGACATCGACGCCGGTTGAGGCCTGCTCGGAGAAGTCGCCCTTGAGTAACTGGGGCACGCCGGCAGCGAACTCAACGTTCTCCAGGCCGCGCGCGATCTCGCCGAGTGCATCGGCGTGCACCTTGCCGTGCTCGGCGGTGATGACGCGCGCCAGCTCGTCGGCGCGATCGCTGAGCTGCTGGCGCATGGCGAAGAGGATCGAGCTGCGCCTGGAGAGCGACGACGTGCGCCACTCGCGGGCAGCGGCCAGGGCGGTGCGGACCGCCACGTCCACCTCGGCCGCGTTCGCAAGGTCGACCTCGGCGCTGACGACGCCGGTCGCGGGATCGTGTACCGGTGCGGTCCGGCCCGAGATCCCGGGAGTGAGCGTGCCGTCGATGAAGTGCGGGATGCGGGAAGTCATGCAGGAAACATAGATCCATGCGCGGCTGTTACAAAGGGACGACTGTTACGTTACAAAGGTGAGGACTGTTATTTCGCTGCTAGAGAGCCGGATGGACGAGCCGACGGCCAAAGGCCTGACCCAGGCCGTGACCCGAGCGATCCGAGACGGGCTGCTCGAGCCGGGGGAGAGGTTGCCCCCGATCCGTGAGGTTGCGCGCGAGCTGATGATGTCGCCGACGACCGTCAGTGCGGCTTGGGGCACGCTGGCCCGTGCGGGCACCCTTGTCACGGCAGGGCGGCGCGGCACCGTGGTGGCCGACGTGTCCGCTCCGAGGGAGGGACGGTACCGCCGCGCGCTGGACCGCGATGCGGCTTTCGAGACCGACCTGTCCACTGGGGTCCCGGACGCGGCATTGCTGCCGAGCCTGCAGCAGGCCCTGCGCCAGCTCACCTCCGCAGGGACGCCAGCCAGCTATCTGGACGATCCGGTGCTGCCGGAGCTGGGCGAGCGGCTTGCGGAGACCTGGCCTCACCCCGCCCCGGCGCTCACCATCGTCGACGGGGCCATGGACGCTCTTGAGCTGTTCATCCGATCCCAGCTCTCCTTCGGCGACCGCGTGCTCGTCGAGAACCCGACCTTCCCGCCGTTGCTCGACCTCCTCGAGGCAGCTGGGCTCGAGGTGGACGGGGTTGAGGTCGACACCGCCGGGATCGTGCCGGCTGAGCTCGAGACCGCGCTCCGGACGCCCGCCCAGGCGATCTTCGTGCAGCCCCGCGCCCACAACCCGACCGGGGTCTCTCTGACGACTGAACGCATGCAGCAACTCGAGCCGGTCCTCGCCGCTTCGGATGCCTGGATCGTGGAGGACGACTCGGCTGCCTCGATCTCGGGGTCACCCGATCTGAGCCTGGGGCAGCGATTCCCCGAGCGCACCGTCCACGTGCGCAGCTACTCGAAGTCACACGGGCCCGACCTGCGTCTGGCCGCTCTCAGTGGTCCCGTGGACCTCGTCGCCGGCATCGAGCACGTGCGTCAGCTCGGCCAGGGATGGAGCAGCAGGCTCTTGCAGCGAGTGCTGGCGTACCTGCTGGGCGATCCCGGCGCGGCGGAGGAGGTTGCTATCGCACGAGAGGAGTACGCCCGACGGCGCCACGTCGTCGCTTCAGTGCTGGCCGAGGCGGGCATCCCGACCATCGGCTCGGACGGACTCAACCTCTGGATGCCCGTACGAGACGAGATGGCCGCCGTCATGAGGCTTGCCGCGCGCGGCATCGCGGTTGCACCCGGCCGACCATTCGTCGTGGGGGAGCCCGGCGCCCCCCACGTGCGCGTGACCACGGGGCTGGTGACCTCGCGGCTCGACGAGGTCGCGGCGCTGCTGGCGGAGGCGGCGACGACGCCGGACGGAACCGTGCCCATCCGTTGAAGCCCTCTTCTGGGAGGGGTCCCAGAACCGGACGCCTCCGAACTCCTATGGTGACCCACGTCACCCCGATCTAGGCTTTCCGGGCATGAGCGCGGCGACACTTGAACCCCAGGAGCCCACGGGCACGGACCGGCCGGCGGCCCAGCACGACCCGGACGGCCGGCGCGTGGTGGGAGCCACGGTCGAGCGGCTGTGGCCCGGTGCGAGCTGGACCTCGGAGCCACTCACCGACGGCATGACCAATCGCAACTTCAAGGTGACGGTCACGCCGCCGGCAGGTCCGCAGCGCATGGTGGTCGTCCAGGAGCAGCTGCCCGAGCCGCTGGCACGCGGTGTGGGCATCTCGCGGGAGAACCAGCTCGAGCTGTGGCCGGCGATGTTCGAGCTCGGCCTGGCCCCGGAGCTGATCGCCTGGCTCACCGACCTGGGGGTGAGCGTGACCCAGTTCGTCGAGGGCGACCGGCTCACCGACGCCCCCGACCGGGCCGCGGGGATCCGCCTGACCGCGCAGGCGCTGCGTCAGCTGCACGATCATACCGTCGGCACCGACATCGAGGGGCTGGTGTCCGACCCGTTCCAAGGGGTGCGATGGCTGGCCGAGCGGGTGGCGGCCTCGAGCCCGGAGCGGCTCGAGCGCTATGACTGGGCCATGGACCTGCTCGACCGCCTGGAGTCTGCAAGGGGCCCCTACGAGAGGTGTCTGGCCCACACCGACCCCACGCAGGTCAACATCTTCGTGCTGCCAGGTGGCGACCGCGTGCAGCTCATCGACTGGGAGTACGCCGGGGCTGGGGACAGGTACATGGACGTGGCCCACTTCGCCGCGCGTTTCGGGCTCGACTCCGCCGAGGAGCACGAGCTGCTGCAGGCCTACGAGGGCAGGGTCGACGAGCGGCATCTGGCAATCATCCGCATCTACCGGTTCGTCGGCATGCTGCGTGAGGCGCTCTGGTCCGAGTGCGCCGTGGACCTGGAGTTCCTCGAGTTCGACCACACCGAGTACACCGCTGAGTGCATGCGGGACATGCGGGCGACGGTGTCGAGTGCGGAGTTCGCTGACGCGCTTGACGTGCTCGAGCGCACGACCGGCACCGCGCGGGCGGATGCCTGAGGTGTCCGAACAGCTTCCCCGCGCGATCCTGTGGGACCTCGATGGGACCCTTCTCGACAGCCACGACCACTGGAGCGCAACGTGGAGCGAGATGGCCGACCGGCGCGGCGTCACCTGGACCGAGGCGCACGGCATGGCCCTCGTTGGCATGGACCTCTTGGACGCCGGACACTACATCCGTGACCAACTGGGCTTCCAGGACAGTGCGGCCGAGCTTGTGAAGGAGATGGTGACCGGTGTCGAGCAGCTGCTGTGGACATCGGTCCCGTGGCAACCAGGGGCTCGTGAGCTCTTGGCGGAGGTGCGCGCTGCCTGCGTTCCCAGCGCGCTGGTGACCATGTCCTACCGCAGCCTGGTCGAACCAGTACTCGCGCAGCTCCCTTCCGACACTTTCGACGTCGTCGTAACCGGGGACGAGGTGTCGCACGGCAAGCCGCACCCGGCTCCGTACCTGGCTGCGGCTGCCGCGCTCGGGGTGGACCCCCGTGACTGCGTGGCCATCGAGGACTCCAAGACCGGTGTCGCCAGCGCAACCGCGGCCGGGTGCGCGGTTGTCGTGGTGGCGGCCGGGCGCCTTGTCGAGGCCGCTGAACGGCGTGTCGTCGTAGCCGGCCTGGAAGCCCTTGGCCTCGACGCCATCCGCGAGCTCGTGTCGACCGTCCCGGTGGTCGGCGACGGGACCCGTGTGCGCGGCGATGCGCCACTATACTCCTTGGATGGCCGCTGAGACGAACGCCAGCCAGCGCCGCTCCACGATCCTCCAGCGACTGGCCCACGACATCCGCTACGCGAGTGACCTGGGCCCCGTGCTGGAGGCGGCCGTCGACAGCGCGCTAATGCTCGTCGACGCGGAGATCGGCGCCGTGTCCTACGCCGACATGTCGACGCAGCGCTACGTCCTGGCGGCCAGCCGTGGGCTCTCCCAGGCGTACGTCGCGGGCGTGACCACGTGGTCGCTGCACGAGGGCCTTGCCGGGCAGGCTTTCGGCCTGCGTGAGACCCTCACGGTCACCGACCTCGGAGCCAGCCGTGAGGTGCCGCGGCCAGTCGTGCGCACGGAGCGGTTGCGGGGATACGCCTGCGTTCCCCTCCTGCGCGGCCAGCGCAGGCTAGGGATCATCGAAGTCTTCGACAAGGAGCCACGCGCCTTCACCGTGGAGGAAGTGGAATCACTCGAGCTGGTGGCGGCGTTCATCAGCTCGCTCGTGGAGAGCCTGGTGACCGCCGACGAGCTGCAGTTCCTCCGAGACGAGCGGGCCAAGGTCCTGCGCCAGTGGACGACCCAAGCTCTGACCGCCGCTGACACGCAGCGGCGCGACGTCGTGCGCGCCCTCCAGGCGGAGGCGGACAGCCTCGTGAAAGTAGACCGGATGACCGGCCTCGAGGCCGGCGAGCGACTGCGTCGGCTGGCCGACGACATCGCTGGGGCGGACCTCGAGTGGGTGGACATGGTGCCGCTCGTGCGTGAGGCGATCGCCGATCGCTGGCGCACGCAGTCGGGCGCCCCGGTCGTGCTCGACCTCGGCAAGTGGCCGGCGACGCTGCCGCTCGAGCTGACGACCCGTCTCTACCTGCTCATGCACGGCCTCGTGCAGAGCGCGACTCGGGCGGCGGAGTCGTCGGTGCGGCTGCACCTCGGCGGCGACGATGACGTCATGTGGGTCGAGGTCACCGACGACCGGCCTCGCGCTCCCGGCGGTGACCCGGTCCTAGAGGTCGCTCCTGACATCGCCACGACGATCCGCGGCATGGAGGGAACCGTGCTGGCCGCGTCCAGGCCGTCAGGCGAGGCTGGCGTCCGCGTGATCCTGCCGCTGTCCCTCTCGCGCCCGGAGGTCGGCAAGCTCACGGCTCGCGAACGCAAGGTGCTCGAGGGTCTGACGCTCGGCACGCCCAACCGGGCCATCGCGGCGGACCTGGGGATCTCACCCAAGACGCTTCAGAACCATCTGACCGCGATCTATCGCAAGCTCGGCGTCACGAGTCGAGCCCAGGCGGTGAAGTTCCTTTGACCCATGCCGACGGCTGGAGGTAGGAGGGGTCCCAGTCGCTCTTCGTGCGAGGTTCCTATGGTGACCCGCGTCTCACTGCTCCTAGCGTGCAGGACATGCAGATGAAGGCAGCGTTGTTCACCGCACCAGGGCAGCCCCTGAGCCTCGAGGAGGTCGAGATCGCCGATCCGGGCCCATCAGAGGTCAGGATCCGCATCACGGCCGCTGGCGTGTGTCACAGCGACTTACGCGTGCTGGCGGGCGAGTGGGGCGCCACCCCGCCTGTCGTCCTGGGCCACGAGGGTGCCGGTGTCGTGGACGCCGTTGGTTCACAGGTGAACCACCTGGCCCCTGGCGACCATGTCGTGCTCTCCTGGACCCCGTCGTGCGGCACCTGCCGATACTGCGTCTCCGGACGCCCCCAGCTGTGTCAGGTAGCGGTGGCCACGGCGTACAACAACGTGATGCCTGACGGTACGACAAGGGTCCGACTTGGTGACCAAGCGGTGTACAGCTATCTGTCGGTCGGGTCCTTCGCGCAATATGCCGTCGTGCCTGCACAGGGCGCGATCAAGATCGACGAGAAGATCGACCCCGGTGTGGCCGCACTTGTTGGCTGCGCCGTGACCACCGGTGTCGGCGCCGCCATCAACACTCACGCTGCCATGCCCGGGGAGTCGGTGCTCGTGCTCGGCAGCGGTGGCGTCGGGCTCTCGGTCACGATGGGCGCGACCCTGCAATCGCCTAGCATGCTCATCGCCGTCGACGTCTCGCAGGACAAGCTCGACTTGGCTCGGGAGATGGGTGCAACCCACACGATCGACGCCCGCGAAACCGACGTCGTCGAAGCCGTCCACGACCTCACTCACGGTCGGGGAGTCGACGTGGCCTACGAGGCCATCGGCCGAGCGAGCAGCGTCGAGACGGCGTACGACGCCCTGGCGCCTGGTGGCACCGCTGTGGTGGTGGGGCAGGTCGCCACCGGTGAGCGCGTCTCCATCGACCCGATGCGGATGTCGGGACGTGAGCTCACACTGACCGGGAGCAACTATGGCTCGGCCCGTCCCTCCGTTGATTTCCCGCGGATCCTGGCCATGTACGAGCGCGGTCTCCTCCCGCTCGACTTGCTGATCGGCGACCGGGTCGGCCTGGCTGACCTCGACGCCGCTTTCGCTTCCATGGCGGCCGGAACAACCTCCGGACGCGTGGTGGTGGACTTCCCGTGAGCCTGATGCCCGCATCGGCGGATTTCGTCCGGTCCCGGTCGCTGTGGCTGGACGAGCTGTCTGACCTCGCCGAGCGACCGGCGTTGCCGGGCGATGCAACGGCCGACGTCGTCGTCGTGGGCGCCGGGCTCACCGGTCTGTGGGCCGCCTACCACCTCGCCGTCGCGCGGCCGCACGCCCGGATCACGGTTCTCGAGCGCGAGGTCGTCGGCTACGGCGCCTCGGGACGCAACGGCGGCTGGGCCGGCAGCGGCATCGCGGGGAACCCGCGGGTGTACGCCAAGGCCGCAGGCTGGGACCGAACCCTCGCGGCCGCACGGCTGACCGAGGCAGCCATCGACGAGATCGGCCAGGTGGTCCGTGACGAGAAGGTCGAATGCGACTTCGTCAAGGGTGGCACGCTCGTCGTGGCGGCCAACGCACCCCAGTGGCGGCGCCTGGCCCAGGGCTTCGAGTCCGCCACGCGACTCGGGACGGTCGAGCCGGGCAGCAGCCTGCTCGCGCCGGAGGAGGTGCGGTCCATGGTGGACGTCCCCCGGGTGGCCGGAGGGCTGTACACGCCGCACTGCGCGCGGATCCAGCCGGCGCGGCTCGTCAGGGGCCTGGCCGAGGCGTGCGAGCGCCGCGGTGTCGTGATCCACGAACACACCTCGGCACTGTCCGTCGAGCGAGGCATCGTGGTCACCGACCGCGGTCGGGTCCGTGCTCCCCAGGTCCTGCGAGCGACTGAGGCCTGGAGTGGGCAGGTTGCCGGCGCGCGGGCGTCGTACCTGCCGCTCACGTCGATGATGATCGCGACAG
This sequence comes from uncultured Propionibacterium sp., assembly GCA_937867175.1. Taxonomy (GTDB): domain Bacteria; phylum Actinomycetota; class Actinomycetes; order Propionibacteriales; family Propionibacteriaceae; genus Brooklawnia. The sequence goes on from CALMKG010000376.1 coordinate 26,596, forward strand.
AGCCGCTGCCGCCGGAGGTCTGGGACGATCTGGGCTGGCCCGACGGCCTCACCGTGCGCGACCGGCGGCACCTCTTCTTCTACGCCCAGCGCACCCCCGACGGCCGCATCGCCATGGGCGGACGCGGGGCGCCCTACCGCCTGCGCGCGCCACTGGCGGAGTTCGGCCAGCGCGACCAGGGGGTCTGGGACCGGCTCGAGCACACCCTGCGCGAGTACTTCCCCCAGGTCGGAGACGCACGCATCACCCACCGGTGGGGCGGCGTCCTCGCCGTGCCGCGGGACTGGAGCATGTCCGTCCACTACGACCCGCGTACGGGGTTGGGAGCCGCTGGTGGCTATTCCGGTCACGGCGTCGTCGCCGCCTACCTCGCCGGCCGTGGGCTGGCGGACCTCGCTGCGGATCGCCGAAGTGATTTCACTGAGGCGCCGTGGGTGGGTCACCGAAGCCGGCGTTGGGAGCCCGAACCGCTCCGCTACCTCGCCGCCAACGCAATCGTGAGAGTCCTCAACGGGGCTGACGCGTACGAGGACTCGACCAACCGCCGCGCCCGGCGCACTCGGATCCTGGCGCCGGTGCTCCCACCAGGCTGAACTGCCGCATGTCCCCCAAGAGAAAGGTCCAGATGACCGTGACCGCCTACGCGCAGCCCCCTTACCAGGTGACCAGCCCGGTCACGGGCGAGGTTCTCGAGTCCTTTCCGACTGCCACGGACGCTGAAATCGAGCAGGCCCTGTCGGGCGCCGTGGAGGCACAGCGCAGCTGGGCAGCGCTACCCCTCGCCGACCGCGCAGCGCTCATGCTGCGGATCGCCGATCTGTTCGAGGAGAAGGCTGACGAGCTGGCCCGCCTGGTCACCGCGGAGATGGGAAAGAAGGTCAGCTCCGGGGCCAGCGAGTCCCGTTTCGCCGCCGACATCTTCCGCTACTACGCCGCCGAGGGTCCCGCGCTCCTGGCCGACCAGCCGATCCAAGCACCCGGACAGGACAAGGCCGTCGTCCAGCGTCTCCCGATCGGCATTGTCCTCGGAGTCATGCCGTGGAACTACCCCTACTACCAGGTCGCCCGCTTCGCAGCACCGAACCTGCTCGTCGGCAACGCTGTGGTCATCAAGCACGCGGAGAACTGTCCCTGGTCCGCGCGCGCCATCGCCGACCTCGTGACGGAGGCCGGTGTCCCCGACGGTGTCTACGCCAACCTCTTCGCCAGCCACGAACAGGTGGCCCGCCTGATCGCGGACAGCCGGGTGCGTGGAGTCTCCCTCACCGGCTCCGAGCGGGCCGGCGCCGTGGTCGCCCAACAGGCCGGCAGCCACCTGAAGAAGGTCGTGCTCGAGCTCGGCGGCTCGGATCCTTACATCGTCCTCGACAGCGACGACCCGGCCGAGGCCGCCCGCAGTGCCTGGCGGCTCCGCATGTCCAACATGGGCCAGGCGTGCAACTCAAACAAGCGACTCATCGTGGCGCGGGACCTGTACGACGACTTCTTGGCTGCGTTGGTCCACGAGGCGTCCGGCCTCGTCCCGGGCGACCCAACGAATCTCAAGGAGAATGAGTTCGCGCCGGTCTCTTCGCGCGCGGCGGCCGAGACGCTCGCCGAGCAGGTCAGGGACGCCGTTGACCGTGGAGCGACCCTGCACGTCGGCGGCGAGGCGCTGCCAGGACCGGGTGCCTACCTCCAGCCGGCCGTCCTCACCGACGTGACGCCCGAGATGCGGGTCTACCACGAGGAGGTGTTCGGCCCGGTGGCCGTCGTCTACGCCGTTGACAGCGACGAAGAGGCTGTCAGGATCGCTAACGACACCCGTTTCGGCCTCGGGGCGGCGGTCTTCAGCCGCGATGCTGAGCGCGCCGCCGCCGTTGCGGCGCGGCTCGACGTTGGCATGACCCACGTCAACACCGCGTCCGCAGAAGCCGCAGACATGCCGTTCGGCGGCTCGAAGGCATCCGGGTTCGGGCGCGAGCTCGGTGCGCTGGGCGTCGACGAGTTCACCAACAAGCGTCTCTACTACGTCGCCGAGTGATGCCTCGCTCCGACCGGAGGAACATGTGAGCCCCTTGCAGACCCCTCACGCCACCCGCGTGCTCGAGGACGACCTGCTCGCCCGGACCCCGTCGCGTCTCTATGTCGACGGCCGCTGGCGCGAGGCCTCCGACGGCATGATCCTTCAAGTCGAGGACCCGGCCACCGGCACTACCCTGGCCACCGTCGCTAACGCCTCGGTGCAAGATGCCCGCGACGCGATGGACGCGGCCTCGCGCGCCCAATCGTCTTGGGCGAAGACTCCCGCGCGAACGCGCGCAGACCTGCTGCTCGCGGCACATCAGACCGTCCTGGCACGGGCCGAGGAGTTCGCCCTGCTGATCTCCCTCGAGATGGGCAAGCCGCTCGACCAAGCCCGGGGAGAGGTGACCTACGGCGCTGACTTCCTCCGGTGGTACGCCGAGGAGGCCGTGCGCATCTCCGGTCGCTGGTCTGACAGTCCCGACGGCCGGAGCAGGCTCATCACCATGAAGCAGCCGGTCGGACCGACCTTCATGATCACACCCTGGAACTTCCCCCTGGCCATGGGCACCCGCAAGCTTGGGCCGGCTCTCGCTGCTGGCTGCACTGCGATCGTCAAGCCAGCCCCGCAGACGCCGCTCACCATGCTTGCCCTGGCCGCGGTGCTCGAGGAGGTAGGTGTTCCTCGCGGCGTGGTCAATGTGCTGCCCACCGACCGTGCCGAGAACGTGGCCGGTGTCGTGATCGGTGACCCCCGCCTGCGCAAACTCAGCTTCACCGGCTCGACCCGGGTCGGTCAGCAGCTCGTCCGGGACTCGGCGGACGGACTCCTGCGGCTCTCCATGGAGCTCGGCGGGAACGCGCCGTTCCTCGTGTTCGCCGACGCCGACCTCGACCGCGCTGTCGAGGGCGCCATGATCGCCAAGATGCGCAACATGGGTCAGGCCTGCACAGCGGCCAACCGCTTCCTCGTCCACCACGACGTCGCGAGCGACTTCGGCTCGATGCTGGCCGAGCGCATGACCGCCGAGAGGATGGGCCGCGGCACCGACCCGGACGTGACGGTAGGCCCCTTGGTCGACGAGCGAGCACGGATCAAGGTAGGCGAGCTGGTGCGCGAGGCCACCTCGCGCGGTGCTCGGCTGACCACCGGCGGGCACGCGGTCGCGGGCCCGGGCTACTTCTTTGCACCAACCGTGGTCCAAGGCGTGCCCGCAGATGCCAGGATTCTTAGCGAGGAGATCTTCGGTCCGGTGGCTCCCATCGTGGAGTTCGGGGACGACGACCAGGCGATCGCCCTGGCCAACGGCACACCGTACGGCTTGGTCGCTTATGCCTACACCGCCGACGTGGACAGGGTGGTCCGAGTCAGCGAGGACCTCGAGTTCGGCATGGTCGGTGTCAACCAGGGCATCGTGTCGACCGCCGCGGCGCCGTTCGGCGGAGTCAAGCAGTCCGGGTTCGGCCGCGAGGGCGGCCCGGAAGGCATCGAGGAGTACCTGGCGCTGAAGTACGTCGGCCTGGCGGTCTGACCCGGCTGACCGTCTGACGCCGTCTGGGCCGTCCGGTCCGGACGACCTGATCCGGAGAGGAACTCAGCGTGATCGAGCGCGGAAATGAGAAGACTTTCGACTGGCCCGTGTACGCCGGAGGCGAGATCCCTGTGCAGTGGTACTTCCGGAAGGAAGGAGCGTTGCCGGTAGCCGTCCAGGCATGGACCATCCCGCCCGGTGCCTCAGAGGGCAGCCACGCTCACCTCGACAGCAGGCCCCTCGAAGAGCTGTACGTCGTGGTCGCCGGCCAGGCCGAGGTGACCATCGGAGGTCGCACGGACCGGCTCGTGGTTGGTGACGCGTTCTTGGCGCGAGTGGGTGTCGAGCACGACGTGCGCAATCCAGGGCCGGAGCACCTGACCCTCGTCGTGGTCTGGGGACCGCCGTCGGATGGCATCTGGAGCGACTACTCGATGGGGCGTGCGCCCGATGAGACCGGTCCTGGCCGCCCGGTCTGGCAGCGCTCTGCCTAGTAGCGAAGGGCGTCCGTACTCGGGTGGGAGGGGTCCTACGCCGGAGCCGCGGAAACGGCCTATGGCGACGGTCACGATGACTGCTTAGCGTCTGTGATGCAGGCCACAACCAGGCGTGGGGTCGGCACTGAGACACCCGCCCAGCAGGAAGGAAGTTCGATGGATGCAGAGCTCGCGAGCAGGGTCGAGGCGCTCGAGCGCGACAAGCTCGGGAACCCCCTGGACCGGAGCACGTTCACGCTGCTCGTCGTCACCACGCTGGTGCTTCCGGTCGTGGCACTCCTGATCGGCTGGGGGTGGCTCGGATGAGCACGAAGTTGAACGGCTCGTCCGAGGGCAGCATGCCGCTGCGGCGCAGCGAGCAGACCTGGGGGCCGTTGGCCGTCTTCGGCAACACCGCCTCAGCCGCCATCGCGACCTGGTGCTTCATCACCGGTGGCTGGGTTGCGTACTACGTCGGCGCTGGCCGCGGCGGCATCGCCATCACGGCCGGCACCCTTATCGGTGTCTTCATCGCACTCCTCGCGGCCCTCCCTGCCGCAACGCGGTACGGCGTGGAAGCGGTCCGATCCACCCGCCCCCAGCTCGGGGTGCGCGGGGCTTGGCTCACTCTTGCCCTCGTCCTTGTCATCCTGGTCGGCTGGAACTCGGTGTTGACCATCTTCCTGTCCCAAGCGGGGCACGAGGCGCTGGGTGCCATGGGCGCCCCCGGCGAGGTGAGCCAAGGACTCGGAACGACAACCATCGGGGTCATCATCTGCGTGGCGGTCTTCGCGTTGCTGTGGCGCGGCCCCGACGTGCTGCGACTGGCCGGCCCCACTATCGCAATCGCCGTGCTGATCCTCTCGATGATCATCACGGTCGTCCTCCTCGTTGAATTCGGTTGGGGACACATCTTCGACGCTGTGGCGCTCGGGCCACTGCCCGACGACCGAACCAACTACATGATCGTCATAGAGCTCGGCATTGCCGGTGCCGTGGCCTGGTGGCCGTACGTCGGCAGCCTCACCCGACACTCCCGCAGTACCCGTGGCGCATTCGGTCCGGCGGTGCTGGGACTGGGCGTGATGATGTCCTTGGTCCTCGTGATCGGGCTCTTCGCGGCCCTGGTCGTTCCGGAGTCCGGCGGCAACCCCACAATGTTCATGATCGAGGTCGGCGGGCCTGCCTTGGGTCTGGTTGCGCTTGCCTTCATGGTGCTGGCCAACGTCGGAACGACGATGGTGGGTGTCTATGCCTGTGCGCTTGCCCTCAAGCAGGTGCCTGCGATCGACCGCCGCATGTCCTGGCGCGCGGCCACCGCCCTGAGCCTGCTGCCGGTCATCGGGGTCGTTACGTTCTTCGCCGATCCCTTCATGGCGCACTACGGCACGTTCCTCGCCTTTGCAGGGGTGACCCTCGGCCCGGTGTGTGGCATGCAGATCGTTGACTACTACATCCTGCGTCGCCAGGAGCTCGACGTCCGCGGGCTCTACGACGAGTCGTCCACGGTCTACCGCTATTGGCGTGGCTTCAACCCCGCAGGCTTCCTGGCGATCGGCGTCGGTGTTGCGGCGTACGTTGTTGTGCTCGACCCGGTTCACTTCGTACCCGGACCCGGGTTCACCTACCTCAGCGCCACGGTGCCCGCCACCCTCGCATCCGGCTTGACATACTACGCGGCCATGAAGCTCGTTCCCGGACTGCTCCGCAGCAGTCTGACGGGCGGACGTCCCGAAGCAGAGCTTGGGGGACGCAGGGCGGCATCGGGTGTGCCGACGCCAGCGGTCCCCGTGCCCCCTGGGATGAGCTCGGAGGTCACAAGCCAGTGAGCACCTTGCGCGACAGCGCCGTCACCGTCGTCGGCGGCGGCGCTGTCGGAGCCGCCGCACTCTACTTCCTCGCCGAGGCAGGCTATCGCGATCTCCAGCTCATCGAGGCCGGCGACACCGCCTCGGAGACCACCAGCCAGGCAGCAGGCCTGGTCGGACAGGTGCGCAGCACGGTGGAACAGACATGGGCGAGCATGCGCTCGGCGGAGCTGTTCCGCAGCATGGATGACAGCTTCGGCGCAGGTGCCGACTGGCGCGAGACAGGCAGCCTGAGGCTCGCCCTGGGGCCTAGTGCCGAGCAGGAGGTGCGCGGGCTCGCCGCTGTCGCCGCCAAGGCCGGCCTCGAAGTCGAGCTGGTGGACGCGCGACGGGCCCAGGAGCTCTGCCCGGTCCTCGACGACGTCGATCAAGTGCGGGTGGGGCTGTGGTGCCCCACGGACGGATTCGTCCAACCCAACAGCGTCGCTGCTGCCTACCTGAACGCCGCGCGCCGGCTCGGGGCACGGGTCACCACCCATACGCGTGCTCTGCGGGTCTCGCTCGACGACCGTGGGCGGGTGGATGGGCTCGTCACCGACCGGGGCGGGATCCGTACCGAGACAGTCGTCAACGCCGCTGGCCCCTGGGCGGGCGCGCTGGCGCGGACGGCGGGCGTGGACCTGCCGGTGGTGCCCGTCCTGGTGCAGTACTTCGTCACGGACCCGCAGCCCGGCTGGCACTCGGGCCTGCCCTGCTTGCGGATCCCCGAGATTCAGGTGTACGCGAGAGGAGAGGGCGATGGGATGCTAGTGGGTGGATTCGAGAACTCGGGCACCAGCATCGATCCCCGAGAAGTGGAAGTCGGGTCTCCCCTCCCGCACACGGAGGACTGGGATGTGCTTGCGGAGTTCTCGGCGTCCTTCGAGACCCTAGTGCCGCAGGTCTCCGAAGCCGGTGTCCGCGCCGTCTTCACCGGCTGGCCGGGTTTCACCCCCGACGGCCGCTTCCTGATCGGCCCCGTGAGCTCGGTCCCTGGGCTGGTCATGGCAGCGGGGTGCAACGCCCACGGGGTCCAAGGATCTGACGTAATCGGTCGTCATCTCGTCGAGAGCCTCGCGGCCGATCCATCTCCGCTCGTGAGCAGTTTCAGCCCCGATCGTTTTGTGCCACGTGACTGGGACTGGCAGTCGGCGCAGGCAAGCGCCCAAGGGGTCTGCGAGAACTACTACCCCCGAAAGTCCCCGCTCGATCCCTGAACGACCGGGCGGGTCGGGTCGGCCCGCGGTCGAGGAGTAGTCCTGGTTCGCGCGGGGCTCAAGCGGCTGGCCCAATCTCTGACCCCAGATAGGCGAGTCC